>JAFVYT010000200.1 GCA_017508505.1 Clostridia bacterium | reverse complement strand
TGGCGAAGTTTGTTCGTAGCAAAAAATGCGTTTTTTTATTGTTTTTATCAAAAAAACGGGATTCTTCGGACGTTTTATTCCAAAGAATCCCTTTTGTTTTATAGGAATAGGCGGTCTGCGCTTTTTTTACATCCCCTTTTCACTTGGGAGTTATGCCTTCCAGGGAGCGCTTACGCAGGTGAGCTTCTCACCGTTGTAGAGCTGGCAAGAGATCTCGATGGTGTCTCCGCCGATGCTCTTCATTTCGTCCAAGGGAAGAATTGCGGAAAGGCTCATTTTCTTGATGTAGAAGTCGTTTGCTCTGTGAACGGTGCGGTAGACCTCGTTGCCCTCCTTGTCCTTGATGGAAACGAAGACGTCGGAGATGGCGTAGTTGCACTGCAACGTTACGTCCTTCAGGCAGTCGGTACAGTATGCCTCCTTTGCTCCGATGACCTCGAGCTTGGCCTCCTCCACGTCCTTTTCACCGATCAGCTCGGCAAAGGTGAAGGGGATATAGTTGGTATCAAGAAGCTCCTTGAAGGTGTATTTGACGTCCACGAAGCCCTGTGCGAAGTAATGGGTTCCGTCGCTCAGCTCACGCACGTGGTTCGGATGGGTGGCAAAGCATACCTGCTCGCTCATCAGGGTGTAGCTCTTCTCACCGTCGATGGTACCGTCCTTTTTTCTGACCACGGTGGGGTAAGCAGTGTTCATGCGAACGTGTCCGTTGTTGCCCACGCCGTCTGCGGGGAGCATCGCGGCGTAGGATTCGAACATCACCTGCTCACCGTTTTCCTTGCAGATGTGCTCGGTGGAATAGACGTTTCTACGGAAGACCTTTACGTCTTTATCGTAGGTGTAGGGGCCTACGTTCAAAAAGCCGTTGGCCTGATTCATGGTGTTGGTATACGCAAAATTGGCGCTGGTGACCACACGGGACCAGGAAATGCCCGCACCGCCGGAGCAGGCGTTGCCGAAGAGCCTTGCGTTTTTTACAAAGTCCATCGTGGAGTCGATCACGCCGGTCTCGGGATCGTATCCCTCCAGAACGCGGTATAGGTTACCGGAGCCGACGGTCACGTAGGGCAGACCGCCGTTCACGATGCCTGCGGGCATTCTTCTGGGCACACGCTGACTTCCCACCACGTAGCAGAAGTCCTCACTGAAGATATAGGGGAATTCGCACTGGAGCTTCATATAGTCACAGCAGATCTGACGCAGACGGAAATCTCTCATCCCGGGCTTTGCGATCATGATCCGATCCAGCTTTGCCTTCAGATCCAGTGCCTTGGCGGGAACCTTTTTTGCGCTGGGGCCCTTGGTAAGGATGCCTGCGAAGGCGTAAGCGCCCTTCTTCTTGTAGCCGTTGTAAAGCTGAATGTCCACGTTGACCTTGTAGTTGCCGTCGATGAACTCCAGCCTTGCCATCTCCTTTAAGGGGAGAATGGTGCTCAGAGCGATCTTATAGGTGGAGAACACGGGCGTGCGGTATACTCCGTCCAGAACCACTGTTCCGTAAGGATCCGTCACGGTGTAGAAGAAGTCTGACATGGGGTAGTTACAGCTCAGCTCGATCTCCTTGAGCTCGTCTACGTTAAAGACGGTCTTGCGGATGTTGGAGCGAATGATCGCCTTCTGATAGGGCATCTGTCCGAGGAATTCCTTGAAGGTAAAGGGCAGATATCCGTTCTCGTAAAGGTTTGCAAAGCTTTCCTTTACGTCCACACCGCCCTGAACCACGTAGTGGCCGTTCTCACGGACTCTGGCGTGGTGCCAGCTAACGCTGTAGGTGACCTGATCGCTGCAAATGGCGTAGCTCTTCTCACCGTCGATGGTGCCGTCGGGGTTTCTGACCACGACGCTTTCACCGGTGAACATACGAATGTGGCCGGGGTTGTTCAGACCGTCGCCGGGCTTGACCAAGGCATAAGACTCGTACATGGTCTGAGGGCCGTTTTCGCGACAGACGGTTCTGGCGGAATATTCTTTGGTGAAGGCCTTAACGGTCTTGTCGTAGGTATAAGGGCCTACGGGAATGACGCCGTTGGCCTGAGTCATCTCCATGGTGTAGCCGAGTCTTGCGGAGGAGATACATCTTGCCCAGGAGGTGCTGCAGCCGCCGGAGCAGGCGTTACCGAAGATTCTCTTGTTTCTGCCGAGCTGAGAAAGATCCACGATGCCCGTTTTGGGATCGAAGCATTCTGCCCAGCGATAAAGGCTGGAGGAGCCCACGTTCACGTAGGGAATACCCGCGTGTACCTCTTCCTTCTTCAGGTATACCTTGTGATCCTGTCTTTCCACCCAGTAGTTCAGATCACGATCGAGCTTGTGAGGGAAGGAGAGCTGGAGTCGCATAAAGTCCACGCACATTTTTCTGAGCTCGTCGGGGGTCATCGTCTCCTTTGCCTTGGGGATGGCCTCCAGCTTTTCGAGGAAATTCAGATCCTCCTCGATCAATTCCGTAGCTGCCTTGCAGGGGCAAAGGGTGCCCTTGAAGCCCTTGTAGCTCTTCATCAGGGTGCCGTTGAAAAGCTGGAACTGCACCTCCAGAGAGTTGGTTCCGTTTTCGAACTGTCGGAGCTCGTCCAGCTTCAGGATTGTCTTCAGAGGCGCGGTGTACTTGTGATGGGTACGGTAGCGGTAAACGTCGCGGTAGAGCACTTTACCCTCGGGGGTGGTCACGGTGATAAAGGCATCGGAGATGGGGTAGTTTGCGGTCAGAACGATATCCTTCAGTTCATCTGCGCAAAAGCTGGTTCTGAGAATGTTGTTGGTTCTCAGAATGGGCTTCTGATACTTTGCCTCGCCGATGAGCTCCTTGAAGGTGAAGGGGATGTAGTGCTTGTTGAACAGAGTCTCGAAATCGACCTTGACGTCTACGCCGCCCTGCACGTATACGGGAGTGCCGTCCTCCTGATAAATGTCCGTGTGGTAAATGCGCTCCTTTTCACCGTTCTCCTTCTCGATCACCTCGGTGCCGTAGGGGGTGGCAACCTGATCCATATAGAGAATATAGCTCTTCTGACCATCGACGTTGCCGCACTCGTCCCGCTCCACGTGTACGTCGGAGACCATTCTCACGTGGCCTCTGCTGTGTACGCCGTCCGCAGGCAAAAGGCACGCATAGCACTCATACATCATCTCACGACCGTTTTCAAAGCCGATGTTATGGGCGGTGTAGTCCTTTTCTCTCTTGGGATCCTCCTTGATGGACAGACCGCTCTTGACGAAGAGGGGCAGCTCCTTGAGATAGGTGTAGGGACCTACGTTGACGTATCCGTAGAGCTGGGTCATTCCGGAGGTGTAGGTCATATGAGCAGAGCTGACGACTCTGGCCCAAGCCATACAGGCAGCCCCCGTGCAGGCGTTACCCAGAAGCTGGGGATCGTCCTTGAATTCGGAAAAGTCAAAGATTCCGGTGTCGTGATCGTACTTTTCCATTACACGGTAGAGGCTTCCGGAACCGAAATTGACGTAGGGAAGACCCGCGTAGATCGTGTCGGTGGAAAGCTTCACCGGGCGCTTTGCGCTGCGGATCTCGTATTCAAAATCTTCCTTGGGAACCCAGCGGAAGGTCAGCTGCAGTCTCATAAAATCCAGACAGATTCGGCGCAGCTCCTCGGGAGTGGATTTGGCCGTGGCCTTAGGAATTGCTTCGAATCTTTCCTTCAAAGAGAGATCGGACACCTTGGGGTATCGGATCCCGTTTTCACTGTTTGTCATTGTGTTTCTCCTTGTTACTTTAACAATCTTTATTTTGGGGAGATCATGCAACGTTTTGCATGCGCGGAGCCCTTCTCCGTTGCCTCAATTCTGCCACATTCCCTATATCTTGTAAATGGATAAATTAATGCTCTCAGCACAATTTACACCTACTTTTGAATGCTCGCCTTGCCCTTTCGTGCTAGTGTCGCAAAAAAAGAAGACGCCGTTTAAAGCGTCTTCTTACTGTTTTAATCCTTTACAAAGGTGCCGGAGTAAACCAAGGGCTTGTCTCCGTTGCCGAGCTGGACGTAGATCTCGACGGTGTGATTGCCGTCACAGTACTTGGACAGAGCGGATTCCGGAGGGATCGCGGTGGAAAGATCGAAGTCGTACTTCATAAAGGTCCCGCGACGTCTGACGTAGGAGAAAACCTCCTTTCCGTCCGCATCCTTGATCTTAAAGAATACGTCGGAAATGGTGTAGTTTGCCTTTACGGTGCACGCGGTCAGCTGCAGACGGGACGCGGTCTCGCCGGTATGCTCGATGGAGACCTCGGTCGGCTCAACGGGATCGGTGCCGATGAACTCGGCAAAGGTGAAGGGAATGTACTTGGTGTTGTAAAGCTCGTTGAAGCTGTATTTCCAATCCATACCGCCGGCGATCATATACTCGGTGCCGTCCGCCTGGGTGTGACCGTACTTCTCCAAATTGGTGTTGTAGCAGATCTGGTCACTGCAAACAAGAAAGCTTTTTGCGCCGTTGATGGTACCGTCCTCGTTGTAAACCACGA
>JAFVYT010000199.1 GCA_017508505.1 Clostridia bacterium | reverse complement strand
TTATTCCTTAATATTTTCGGAGAAAATATTTCATAGGCAACGCCTATTTCATACGACGTCAGTCGTATTTCATCAATTTGCTTTGCAAATTGATTTCATTGTAGGTTGAGTTTATCCCTAAGCTCAACCTACTAACGGGAGGACTTTTTGACGTAAAAGCTTAAAAATGAATCTCTTCGCCCTTTTTCTTCTTTTCGTAAAACTCAGCCGTAGCACAGAAGATCACGTCTCCGGAGGAGTTGATGGCGGTTTCCAGAGAGTCCTGTACTACACCGACGATGAATCCGACAGCTACCACCTGCATGGCAACGTCCTGCCCGACCCCGAGAAGGGAGCAGGCCATGGGGATCAGAAGCAGGCTTCCTCCCGCTACGCCGGAGGCGCCGCAGGCCCCGAGGGTTGCTACAAAGCTCAGGATAACGGCAACGAAGACGTTGACCTGAATGCCTTGAGAAAAGGCCGCCGCAAGGCTCATCACCGTAATGGTGATGGCGGCACCGTCCATATTGATGGTGGCACCCAGAGGGATGGCAACGGAGTAATACTCCTTATCGAGACCGAGCTTTTCGCAAAGCTTCATATTCACGGGGATGTTGGCCGCAGAGCTACGTGTAAAGAAGGCGGTAAGGCCGGACTCCTTAAAGCAACGGAACACCAGGGGATAGGGGTTACGCTTCAGGGCGATGCCAACGATCAAGGGATCTACGATCAGCGCCACACCGAGCATACATCCCACCAGAACGAGAAGGAGCTTTCCGTACTGGGTGAAGATCTCAAGACCGTATTCACCGACGGATGCATATACAAGGCCGAGGATGCCGAAGGGCGCGAGCTGAATGACCCACGAAACAGCCTTGGAAACAGCGGCAGAAAGGTCGTTTAAAACACTCTTTGTCTTTTCTTCTGCACCTCTTAAGGCGAGGCCGAGTACCACTGACCAGGTCAGGATCCCGAGGTAATTGCCGTTTATGATGGCACTGAGGGGATTTGTGACCATATTCCCGAGAAGGGTCTTGAAGACCTCACCGAGCCCTTGAGGAGCGCTTTGACCCGCCGCCTCTCCGAGAGAAAGCGTGACGGGGAAGAGGTAGCTCGCCGTCACCGCGACGATTGCGGCCAAAAAGGTGCTCAGCATATAAAAGAGGATGACTGTGCGAAAACGTCTTCCGATTCCTTTTCCCGCTCCCGCAAGGCTTGCGATGACCAGCACGAAGACCAAAAGGGGAGCGATGGCCTTCAGAGCACCGACGAATACGTCACCGAGCACGGTTAGGCCCGACGCCGCAGGCACCCACAGCCCGAGGGCGATGCCGATCACGATCCCGATGGCAATTTTTAAAATCAAGGGGACTCTTGCGTATAAACCAAATACTTTCTTCATTGGCATTCTCACTTATTTTTATATTGATTCTGCATTGGATCAAAGAACTGACCGAATTGCTCGTTGAGATTGACGGTGGTGGGAGGAGGGGGGGGAGCCTGTGTCTTCTTTCTCTTGCAGACAATGATGCCGATTACAATGAACATTATCCCGATGCAGATCCCGAAGGGATCCGGTTCTCCGTTTGCGATGTTTTGGATCTCCGCAACGGTGCCCGCGATACCGATAAAGAGAAGAATGACGCCGCAAATCAGGGCGAAGGTGCTCTTCTTTTTATAGATCGTATTCTTGACCTTTCGGGGATCGTATCCCATGCTCCGAAGCTCGTTTTTTGTCTGGCTGGATGCATAGAGCAAATAGGCTCCGACCGGCCAGAAAAAGAAGAGAAAAACA
>JAFVYT010000198.1 GCA_017508505.1 Clostridia bacterium | reverse complement strand
TGGCGAAGTTTGTTCGTAGCAAAAAATGCGTTTTTTTATTGTTTTTATCAAAAAAACGGGATTCTTCGGACGTTTTATTCCAAAGAATCCCTTTTGTTTTATAGGAATAGGCGGTCTGCGCTTTTTTTACATCCCCTTTTCTTTACAGGTCGCAGGAAGCAACGTCCTCGACGCTCTCCCGACGGACGGCGAGGTAGTCCTCCCCGCCCCGAAGCATCACCACCGGAAGCTTCGGAACGCGGTTGTAGTGAGAGGCCATCGAGTAGTTGTAGGCTCCCGTGGTCAGCACCGCCAGAAGGTCGCCTCGGCAAACCGAGGAAGGAAGCGATACCTTTTCCTGCAGGATATCGCCGCTCTCGCAGCAGCGACCTACCACAGAACAGACAAAGTCATTTTCCTCGTTCATCTTTTCGGGCAACACCACGGTATACTCAGAGCCGTACAGGGCAAAGCGGGGATTGTCCCCCATTCCCCCGTTTACGGAAACGTAATTCTTGTATCCGGGGATGCGCTTGACCGCTCCCACGGTGTAGAGGGTCAGTCCCGCATCCGCCACGATGCTTCTTCCCGGCTCCATCCGCACGGCGGGCAAAGGAAGAGAAAGCGCCTCGGCATAGCGCCGCAGGGCAGCACCCACCTCCAGAATGGAGGCCTCAATGGAATACTCCGGATCCGACTCCACGTAGCGCACACCGTAGCCACCGCCCAGATCAAGCTCTGTGGCAAGGTAGCCCGTTTCCTTTTTCACGTCCGCAATAAACTGCATCATCACCTCTGCGGAGCGAAGGAACACGTCGGAGTCGAAAACCTGACTGCCCACGTGGCAATGGAAACCCTCCAAGGACAGATTCCGCAAGGAAAGTGCCTTTTTCGTCGCCTCCATGGCCTGGCCGGTCTCAATGGCAGAGCCGAATTTTGAATCCACCTTTCCCGTGGCGACCTCCTCATAGGTATGAGGATCGATGCCGGGGGTGATGCGAAGGAGAATTTTTTGCTTCCGACCGTGCTCTCCGGCGATGCGGTCGAGGGCGAGAAGCTCGTCCTCTCCGTCGGCGACAAAATACCCGACGCCCTTTTCCATGGCAAAGCGGATGTCCTCGTCGCTTTTGTTGTTACTGTGGTAATAGGCAAGGGAAAGATCAAAGCCCGCGGAAAAGGCGGTGTAGATCTCTCCGGGGGAGACCACGTCGATCCCCATTTTTTCCTCTTTCATAATGCGGTAGATCTGCTTGAAGGAGCAGGCCTTGCTGGCATAAAGAGGAAGGGCGGCATCGCCAAATGCCGCCTGCATTGCACGCTTATAGATCCGACTCATCTCGCGGATCCGATCCTCGTCCATCAGATAAAGAGCGGTGCCGTACTTTGCGGCAATATCGCCCGTATCACGCCCCGCAAACAGAAGTCTGCCCTCGGGGGAGACGGACAAATTGTGACACGTCATAGCTTTTAAGCCTCCGGTACAAATTCCTGATAAATGGCCTTCAGCGCCTTCTCGTAGTCTCCCTCCTCCAGGGCAACGATGATGTTGAGCTCGCTGGAGCCCTGATCGATCATACGGATGTTGATTCCCTCGCGGGCAAGAGCACCGAAGAGACGGGCAGCCGTACCGGGAGAGTTGATCATACCGCGGCCTACCACGGCGATGAGACAAAGATTCTCCACCAAATGGATGCGGTCTGCGTGAACGGCCTTCTGCAGGTCGTGAATGATCTCGTTCTCGTGTCCCACGAGAGCGTTGCGGTCCACCACCACCGTCAGGGTGTCGATGCCGCTGGGCAGATGCTCAAAGCTGATCTTCCGATCCTCCAGAACGCCCAGCACCTTGCGGCCGAAGCCCAACTCGCTGTTCATCATTCCCTTTTCGATGTAGATGGCACCAAAGCCCTTCTTGCCTGCGATGCCCGTTACGATGCCTGTACTCTTCTCCGCCTGCTCCACGATCATGGTGCCGGGGTCGGAGGGGGCGTTGGTATTGCGGATGTTGATCGGGATCCCCTCGCGGCGCACAGGGAAGATCGCATCCTCGTGAAGCACGCTGGCACCCATATAGGAAAGCTCACGGAGCTCCCGATAGGTGACGAATTCAATGGCGCGGGGGTTCTTGACGATGCGGGGATCCGCCATCAAAAGGCCCGAAACGTCCGTCCAATTCTCATACAAATCCGCTTTGACGGCACGGGCGGCAAGGGAGCCGGTAATGTCGGAGCCGCCGCGGGAGAAAATGCGGATATCTCCGTGCTCGGTAGCCCCGTAAAAGCCGGGGAGCACCGCACGGGTATTCTTTTTCAAAAGAGCGGAAAGCTTCTCCTGCGTCACATCCTCCAAAAGCGCGCCGTTTTCATCAAAGATGATGCCCTCGGCCGTCTCCACAAAGGGAAACTCCAAAAAGGCAGCCAGAATGCGCGCGTTGAAGTGCTCACCGCGAGAGGCAATGTAGGCCTCGCTGGCACCCTTTTTGATGCGGTCACGGAAGGCGTCGAACTCCGCCTCCAGAGAGAGAGACAGGCCGAGATCGGAGATGATGGTGCGGAAGCGGTCGCAGATCTGCTCGAAGGGACGGGAGAAGTCCTCTCTTTCTCTGGCAAGTCGGTAGCAGGAAAGGAGAAGGTCCGTCACCTTAATATCATCGGAAAAGCGCTTTCCGGGAGCGGAGGCCACCACGTAGCGGCGGCTCTTGTCCGCACGCACGATGGCGGCAACCTTTTTAAACTGTTCGGCATCCGCAAGGGAGGTGCCTCCGAATTTGATTACTTTTAACATTCTTGATTAACCTCAGAGCAAAATATTTTGTTTTTTCATTTCTGCCATCAAAAGGGCTACGTTCTTCTCCTCCATGGGAGTCAGGGGAAGACGGAGCACGTTTTCTCCGAAGCCCATCGCGGAAATCCCCGCCTTCACGGGGATGGGATTCACCTCGCAGAACAAAAGGTGAATCAAGGGCAGGAGCTTGAGCTGAAGGGCCGTTGCCTTTTCGTTTTCTCCCTTAAAATAGTGCTGACAGATTTGATCCGTCTGACCGGGCAGGAGATTGGAAAGCACGGAAATGACCCCGGCGCCGCCCAAGGAAAGCACGGGCAGGATCTGGTCGTCGTTGCCGGAATAAATGTCGATCTTGTCACCGCAAAGACGGGCCACCTCCGCCACCTGCGAAAGGTCACCGCTGGCCTCCTTGATGCCTGCGATGCGGGGATGCTCCGCCAGAGCCGCTACGGTCTCGGGCTTGAGATTACAACCGGTGCGGCTGGGCACGTTGTAAAGAATGATGGGCTTTGTCACCGCGTCCGCAATGGCGGTAAAGTGGGCGATCAGGCCCTTTTGCGTTGCCTTGTTGTAGTAAGGAGTGACCAAAAGCAGACCGTCCGCACCCACCTCGCAGGCAAAGCGGGAAAGAGCAATGGCATAATCGGTATCGTTGGAGCCGGTGCCTGCCACTACGGGCACTCTTCCTGCGGTGTGCTTCACCGCAAAGGAGATGGCCTCCTTGTGCTCCCCGTCGGTAAGAGTGGAGGATTCCCCGGTGGTGCCGGTGATCACAAGAGCGCTTATGCCGCCCTCGATCTGAAAATCGATCAGTTTTCCAAGAGCGTCAAAGTCCACCGAGCCGTCGGTCTTCATGGGAGTTGCAAGAGCGGTAGCCGCGCCTCGGAAAATGGTTTGTTTCATTTTGTTTTTCCTTTCGTCAATCTTCAAAAAATCGGCAGCTGCAAAGCAACTACCGACACAAATTCCCAAACCGTTACGCCTTGGGCGTCGGATAGCACTCCGCATAACTGCGACAACAAGGGGGATCTTATCCCGATTGCCAGCCAAGCCCCCTGCCGAAGGGACCCGCTTCGGCACCCACCCCTTTCCCGTTTTCGGCCTCGGCGGCCTTCGGAAGAACGGTACTCTTGATGCAGTGCGCCTCTATCTAGCACGAGAATACCATAAAAAGTGCCTATTGTCAAGGATTTCAGGCAAAATTTGCCACGCAAATAAAACCCGAAAAGGACTTCCCCGTTCTTATCCTATGCGGCGGAGAAAATTCGGAAACAAGGTCAAAGAAGATTCTTTTTCCTTCCCGCAAAAAAGAACGAACTTTTGTCTACCAAAAGTTCGTTCTTTTTTTATCCAAGCCGCAGGCTTGGCATATCATCACGACGCAGTCGTGTATATCATCAGCCCCTTTGGGGCTGTATCTCATCACGCGCCAGCGTGTATTTTCCCTGCGGCTTGATGAGATGCAACACTGCGTGTTGATGATATGCAATTCCTTCGGAATTGATGATATACAAGGCTTCGCCTTGATTTGCTTGCAGATAAGTGATATAATCTATTCGATAAATAAGAATTTGCAGGAATAATTAGTAATTCCACTTAGATTCTCCAAATAGGG
>JAFVYT010000197.1 GCA_017508505.1 Clostridia bacterium | reverse complement strand
CACCCTCTTTACCTCTCAGGGAATCGGGACAAAGGAGGGCTTCGTGGATGCCATCCAGAATTACGATTACTCCTACCGCTTTCTGGAGGAATTGGAGAAAAACGGCTTGCCCGAGGGCAGAAAGTACCGTCTGGAGGGCTACCTTTTCCCCGATACCTACGAGTTTTATACCGACTCCAGCGAGATTGCCATCATCGATAAGATGTTGACTGCCTTCGAGGCACACTTCGAGGGGGCCTACTACGACCGTCTGGAGGAAATGGAAATGACCCTGGACGAGGTGGTAACCCTCGCCTCCATCGTGCAGATGGAGGGAAAATTCACCTCCGACTTTTACAGCGTCTCGGGCGTTTTCCACAACCGCCTGAATTCCAAGAATATGCGCAAGCTTCAGTCCGACGCAACGGTGCAGTATTGCCTGCCCGAGCGCAAGGAGGAGCTCAGCTACGCGGATATCGCCATTGACAGCCCCTACAACACCTACGAGAACGAGGGGCTACCGCCCTCTGCCATTACAAACCCCGGCTGGGAGGCCATTCAGGCCGCGCTCTATCCGGAGGAGAACCGCTATTATTACTTCGTTTCCGATACGGACGGTACCATTGAGTTTGCGGAAACCGAGCAAATGCATCTGAAGAACCGAGCGTGGCTTACGGAGGCAATTCAGAACGGTACCACCATCGACGTGGAAAAGGAAAAGGACGGGTATTGATCCTGCCCGTGAAAAAAGAAGTTTGATTCGAAAGGAAGTTCGGTGGATACAGCGATTTTGATTCTGATTTTGATTCTTGCCGCCTTGAGCGCGGTCTTCTCCCTTTTGGCTTATCGCAAGGCTGCAAAGGGGGATTTCCTGCGTGCTGACGGTCTGGAGAGGCTGGAGGATAGCACGGAGCGCTCTCTTCTGCGTCTCCGTCGGGAGATCGGGGAGGATAACGCTCTTTCCTTGGAGCGCTTCTCACGGGCTCAGAGAGAGGGACAGAGTGAGGTCTTTGCCCGTCAGGATCAGCACCTTGCCGCTTTGACCGGAAGCGTCGACACCCGCCTGAAGGCTCTGGACGAGAGAATGGCGCAGATGAATCTGTTTCAGGAAAAAAGCGGAGAGAATCTGCGCAACCACGTGGATCAGAAGCTATCCGAAATCCGTCGGGACAACGAAAAAAGCCTTGGGGAGATCCGCGCAGGGGTGGAGGAGAAGCTCCAAAGCACCCTGGAGGAACGGATCAGCCGCTCCTTTCAGGAGGTCAGCGAGCGCCTTCAACAGGTCTATCGCGGCCTCGGGGAAATGCAGACCCTCGCAGGCGGCGTCGGAGACTTAAAGCGCGTTCTTTCCAACGTCAAGACCCGAGGCATCCTTGGAGAGATCCAGCTTGGTGCCATTTTGGAGGAGATCCTTGCCCCTGAGCAGTACGAAACGGACGTGGAGACCGTCCCGGGAAGCCGCTTTCGGGTGGAGTTTGCCGTGCGCCTGCCGGGAGAGGGGGAGGGAAGCGTCTATCTTCCCATCGACTCCAAGTTTCCCGCCGATGCCTACCATCAGCTGATGGATGCCTACGACGGCGGAAATCCGGAGGAGGTCAAGACACAGCGCGCGCTTTTGGAATCTCGCCTGAAGCAGTTTGCCAAGGACATCCGCACCAAATACGTTTCTCCCCCTCACACCACTGACTTTGCCATTCTGTTTTTGCCCACGGAGGGGCTTTATGCGGAGGCAGTCAATATGGGGATGGTGGAGATTTTGCAAAGAAGCTATAAGGTCAATCTGGCAGGCCCCACCACCATGGCAGCCCTGCTGAACTCCCTGCAGATGGGCTTTCGCACCCTTGCCATCCAAAAGCGCTCCGGCGAGGTTTGGGAGGTTTTGGGGGCCGTCTGCACCGAATTTGAACGGTTCGAGGAGGCGCTTCTTGACACCCAAAGAAGAATTGATCAGGCGGGAAAGGGGCTGGATGCGCTGGTGGGAGTCCGCACCCGTCAGATCCGACGGAAGCTCAAGGACGTCGCAAGACTCCCGAGTGATGCCGCCGAAGCACTTTTGAAAGAGGAAACCGATGCAGAAGAATGAAGTAACCAAGCCCTGCGCCACCAATCGAAAGGCCTTTCACGACTATTTTGTGGAGGAGCGTTTCGAGGCGGGGATCGAGCTGTGCGGCACCGAGGTGAAATCCATCCGTGCGGGAACGGTCAATTTGAAGGATTCCTATTTAAGCATTCGAGACGGGGAGCTTTTCGCCAAGGGAATCCACGTCAGCCCCTACGAAAAGGGGAACATCTTCAATCGGGATCCCCTTCGGGAACGAAGGCTTCTGATGCACAAAAAGGAGATCCTGAAGCTGCGCTCCCTTACGGAAAAGGACGGATATACCCTGATTCCCCTTTCCCTTTACCTGAAGAAGGGGAGGGTCAAGGTGGAGGTCGGCGTATGTCGCGGTAAAAAATTATACGATAAAAGAGAAAGCGCCCTGAAGCGGGATCTGGAACGGGAAAACCGCCGCGGGATCAAGCTTTCCGACAGAGACTGATTATGGAAAAGAACATTCGCAATTTTTGTATCATCGCTCACATTGACCACGGCAAATCCACCCTCGCGGATCGGATCCTGGAGCTGACGGGATCTGTGGAAAAGAGGGACATGGAGGCACAGGTTCTGGACGATATGGAGCTGGAAAAGGAGCGCGGCATTACCATCAAGGCCCGCGCCGTAAGCCTGGACTATACTGCCGACGATGGAAAGGTATATGAGTTCAACCTCATCGACACCCCCGGCCACGTGGACTTCAACTACGAGGTGTCCCGTTCCCTTCGCGCCTGCGAGGGAGCGCTTCTCGTGGTGGATTCTACCCAGGGCATACAGGCACAGACCCTCGCCAACGCCTACCTTGCGGTGGATAACGATCTGGAGCTGGTTCCCGTCATTAATAAGGTGGATCTGCCCGCTGCAGACCCGGAGAAGGTGCGCGGGGAGATCGAGGACGTCATCGGCATCCCTGCGGATTACGCGCCCTGCGTTTCCGCTAAGACGGGCCTGAACATCAAGGACGTTCTGGAAGCGATCGTACAGTACGTGCCCGCTCCCAAGACCGACGATACCAAGCCCAGCAAGGCGCTGATCTTCGACTCCTTTTACGATGCGTACAAGGGCATCATCGTCTACTTCCGCCTCTTCGAGGGAACTCTTTCCAAGGGAGATCGCATCCGTATGATGAATACCGGTGCGGAGTTTGACGTCACGGAGGTCGGCACCATGAAGACCTTCGGCTTTGCCCCCTGCAATACCCTGACCTCCGGGCAGGTGGGCTATCTGACCGCCTCCATCAAGACGCTGGAGGAGACCCGTGTGGGGGATACCATCACCTTGGCGGAAAATCCCACAGCAGAGCCCTTCGCGGGCTTTAAGGAGGCACTCCCCGTGGTGTTCTCGGGCATCTACCCTGCAGACGGAGCCCGCTACAACGACCTGCGAGAGGCCCTGGAAAAGCTCCGTCTCAACGACGCCGCTCTTTCCTTCGAGCCCGAAACCAGCGCCGCCCTCGGCTTCGGCTTCCGTTGCGGCTTCTTGGGACTTCTGCATATGGAGGTCATTCAGGAGCGCCTGGAGAGGGAGTTCAATCTGGATCTGATCACCACCGCCCCCAGCGTGATCTATAAATTGGAGCTGACCGACGGTCAGACCGTTTTCATCGACAATCCCACCAATTACCCTGCGGTGGAAAATATCGCCACGGCCTACGAGCCCGTGGTTCGCGCCAGCATCATCACCCCCGTGGAGTTCGTGGGGGGAATTATGGATCTGTGCCAGGATCGCCGCGGTGAGTTTGTGGATATGAAGTACATCACCCCCACCCGCACGGAGCTGCACTACAAGCTTCCCTTGAACGAGATCGTCTACGACTTCTTCGACGCGCTCAAATCCCGCAGCAAGGGCTACGCCTCCTTCGACTACAGCGATACGGAGTACGCCCCCTCGAAGCTGGTCAAGCTCGACATCCTCTTGAACGGGGACGTGGTGGATGCTCTTTCCTTCATCGTGCACAGCGACAAGGCCTATCCCAGAGCCCGTCGCATTGCGGAAAAGCTCAAGGAAAACATTCCCCGTCAGCTCTTCGAGATTCCCGTGCAGGCGGCCATCGGCGGCCGCGTCATTGCCCGAGAGACCGTCAAGGCCATGCGCAAGGACGTTTTGGCCAAGTGCTACGGCGGTGACATCACCCGTAAGAAGAAGCTTCTGGAAAAGCAGAAGGAGGGCAAAAAGAAGATGCGCTCCCTCGGCTCCGTAGAGGTTCCGCAGGAAGCCTTTATGGCCGTTTTGAAGCTGGATGAATAAGCTCGGCCTCTATCTGCATTTTCCCTTTTGCAAGGCAAAATGCGCCTATTGCGACTTTTTTTCTCTTCCCGATCTGTCCCGCCGTGCCGACTATGAGAGGGCGCTGGCCCGTGCCGTGCGCTCCCTTCAAGGGGAGCTTTCCGACTACACCGTGGAAACGGTCTACTTTGGCGGCGGCACACCGAGTCTTTTTTCCCCCGATGGACTTCGTGCCTGCCTTTCGGCCATTCGGGAAAGCGCACGGGTCTCTTCCGATGCGGAGATCACCCTGGAGTGTAACCCCGAATCCACCACCGAGGATGTGCTTTCGGCGGCACGGAAATCGGGCGTGAACCGACTCAGCTTCGGGATGCAAAGCGCCCGGGACGGGGAGCTCGCCTGCATCGGGCGGCTCCACCGCAACGAAAAAACGGTCTCTGCCGTCCGTCTTGCCAGAGGTCTCGGCTTTGAGAATATCAGCCTCGATCTGATGTACGGCCTCCCTGGGCAAGACCTCGCTTCCTTTCGGGAAAGCCTCGAGGCCTGCCTTGCCTTGAACCCGAAGCATATCTCCTTCTATTGCCTCACCCTTTCTCCCGAGGTTCCCCTTTACGAAAAAAGAGAGAGCCTTCCCTCGGAGGAGGCGGTGAGAGAGATGTATCTGTTTGCCCACCAAAGCCTTGTGGCTTCGGGCTTTGAGCATTACGAGATCTCCAATGCCGCCCTCCCGGGCTTTCGCTCCCGTCATAACGAGGGCTATTGGATGGGGAGGGAATACCTCGGCCTCGGCCCCGGGGCTCATTCCTATTTCGGCCACCGTCGCTTTTTTACCGAGCCGGATACGGATCGGTTCATCTTTGCTTCAAACCCCCGTGATATGTTTGTGGCGGAGGAGACCGTAACGGAGGATGACCTGAGAACCGAGTACGTGATGCTCTCCCTGCGCCTTGCGGAGGGGATCGACCTTTCCCGCCTTGCCGCGCTCTCCGATGCCGACTTTTGCCGCCGTGCCGAGGAAAAGCTCTCTCTTTGGTCACGCCACGGCCTTTGTCGAAAAACCTCGAAGGGATACGCCTTGACTCCCGAGGGGTTCTTCGTTTCCAACGAAATCATTTCCGAATTGATCTGAACGAAAAAAGAAAGGATCCGATATGAAAACCAAAGCCCTTGCTCTTCTTTTGTGTGCTTGTATGCTTTTCTCCCTTGCCGCCTGCGCGCAGCGGGATCCCGACGTGCCCGAGGGATTTTTGCTCTATGAGAATGAGGACGCGGACTACTACTTCTACTATCCCGAGGGATGGATCAAGAACCGCGGCGACGCGGGAGAGACCAGCGTCTACGTCTCCGAAACGGACTTTTCCTCCGTCAGCGTCAACGCCTTCACCTTCTCCTCGGAGTATGCGTCCCTTACGGACTACGCGGAGCGCTTTTACGTGCCCGAATTGGAAAAGCACTTTTCCTCCGTCAAGGTCGACTACAATCAGGACGGCTCTCTGAAGACCTCCGTTTTGAAGATCGACGATTGCGACGCCATTTCCTTTTCTTACAGTGCCACCCTCGGGGAGGAGTATTCCTTCCGCGTTTGGTTCATCTCCTATAACGGATACCTCTACAGTGTGCTGTACACGGCCAAGGCCGAGCTTTACGATACCAACTTCAACGCCGCCGAGCAGATCGCTCTGAACATCCAGTTCAAATAAGGAGTCCTATGGAAGAGAAAAACAAGACCCGCGTGGGTAAGGTGGGCGGGCAGGCCGTCATCGAGGGTATTATGATGCGCGGACCCGAAAGCTACACCACCGCCGTCCGTAAAGCCGACGGAACCATCATCCGCG
The DNA here is from genome assembly GCA_017508505.1 of Clostridia bacterium. The sequence goes on along the minus strand of JAFVYT010000197.1, from coordinate 12,102 downwards.
ATACCCACCCAAACGAGATCAAAAAGAAAAATGCCTTTTTGCGCCTGCCGCTGATCCGCGGTGTGGTAAGCTTTATCGACAGTATGGTGCTGTCCTTCTCCACCTTAAACTTTGCCGCCGAGGCGCTGGAGATCGAAGAGGAGACCAAGTTTGAGAAGTGGCTGACCCGCACCTTCGGCAAGAGCCTGACGGGGATTGTAATGGCCATCGGAACCGTTTTGGGTCTCGGCCTCGGAGCCTTCCTTTTCATCATCCTGCCCGCTCTGATCTCCGGTCTTCTCCCTGCGGAGACAGTGGTCTTGAAGAAGATCGTGGAGGGGGTGCTTCGCATTGCCATTTTTCTGTCCTACGTTTCGCTCGTGTCTCTGATGAGCGACATCAAGCGCACCTTTATGTATCACGGTGCTGAGCACAAAAGCATCTTCTGCTATGAAAAGGGGCTTGCGCTCACGGTGGAGAACATCCGCGCACAGAAGCGCTTCCACCCCCGTTGCGGAACCAGCTTTATGGTTTTGATGATGATTGTGGGCATCTTCATCGGTCTTCTCATCAGCGCCATCTTTCCCGCCACCAACGAAAACAATCTCCTTTACATCGGCATCAAGCTCCTGCTCCTTCCCCTGACCATGGGTCTCGGGTATGAGATCATCCGCTATGCGGGCCGTCACGACAATGCCTTCATTCGCTTTGTGACCGCACCGGGGCTCTGGATCCAGCGCATTACCACAAAGGAGCCCACCGACGATATGATCGAGGTGGCCATCGTCGCCCTCAAGTCCGCCCTTCCCGAGGAGTTTTCCGAGGAGGAGGTCTTTGAAGGCATCTCCCTTCCCGAGCCCGATGTCGAAAAGTCCGAGACTGCCGAGGAAAAGGCGGTGCCCGAGGAAATAAAGCCCGACGAAGCCGAGAAAAATTTATGACCGTCCGTGAATTAAAGCAGGCTGTTAAAAAGCGGTACGGAGAAGAGAACGGAGCGCGCTTTTTTACGGAAGGAGCGCTCCTTTCTGCACTTTTTGAAAAGTGCCTTCCTTCTCGGAGCGGAGCCTTGAACGAGCCGTGGGTAACGCTCTCTGAGGAGGTCTGCGCCCGGATCCTGCAGGATTTGGAACGCCTTTTGAGGGGAGAGCCTTTGCAGTATTACCTCGGTACGGAGTATTTCTGCGGCCTGGAGCTTTTGGTCGCACCGGAGGTCTTGATCCCTCGCCGCGACACGGAGGTGCTTGTGGAGATCGGGGAGAAAAGCCTTCCCGAGGGGGCGCTGTTCTTCGATTTCTGCTGTGGCTCCGGTTGTATCGGAATTGCCCTTTTGGAAAGAAGAAGAGATCTGAAATGTATCTCCTTTGACCTGTCCGAGGCGGCCCTTTCCCTTGCCCGACGAAATCGGGAGCGCTTCGGCCTCAAGGAGCGAATGCGGATTGTCTCCGCAGACCTGACGGGTGGAGCAGGGGAGGAGTGGATCCGAAGGGAGCACCCCGCTCTTGTGATCTCAAACCCTCCGTATCTTGCGGCCGAGGAGATGCTCGAGCTCCCCGAAAATGTAAAAAACGAGCCGAGCCTCGCCCTTTCCGGAGGGGAGGACGGTCTCCTGTTCTATCGTCATTTTCTTGATCTGTGCCAAAAGACGAGGACTCCGTTTCTTTGCGAAATGGGATACCGTCAGACCGAAAGCATCGCGCTTCTTGCGGAAAAAAGAGGACTTTCCGCAGAGTTTTTCCGCGACGGCGGGGACCGTCCCCGCGCCTTTTTTGCCCGTCCCCGATAAGATTTGAAAAAAAGTAAAAATGCCGCTTTTTTCAGCAAAATCCCCTTGCCAAGCAGGGGGATTTTGTGGTATAATCAAAAAGGATATAATCGGCAATATTTTGTGGAGGAAAACGTGATGGCGAAAACGACAACGAATTCGAAAGCAAAAACGGAAAAAACGGAAACCTCGACTCAGGAGGGGAAGCTGAAGGCCATTCAGACCGCTATGGGTCAGATCGAGAAGAAATTCGGCAAGGGCTCCATTATGAAGCTGGGGGAAAACGCGACGATGAACGTCAGCGCGATTTCCACGGGCTCTTTGACGCTGGATATGGCTCTGGGAATCGGCGGTGTCCCTCGCGGAAGAATCATTGAGATCTACGGACCCGAGTCCTCCGGTAAGACCACCGTTGCCCTTCAGGTGATTGCCTCTGCCCAGAAGGCGGGCGGCGCCGCCGCATTCATTGATGCGGAGCACGCGCTGGACCCCGTTTACGCCAAGGCGCTGGGGGTTGATATCGACAACCTTTTGGTTTCTCAGCCCGACAGCGGCGAGCAGGCCTTGGAAATTGCCGAGGCGCTGGTTCGCACCGACGCCATCGACGTCATCGTCATCGACTCCGTTGCCGCCCTCGTTCCCAGAAGCGAGATCGAAGGGGAGATGGGTCAGTCCTCCGTGGGCGTTCAGGCAAGACTGATGAGCCAAGCCCTCCGTAAGATCGCAGGTGCCATTGCCAAGAGTCAGTGTGCCTTTATTTTCATCAACCAGCTTCGTGAGAAGGTGGGCGTGATGTACGGCAACCCCGAGGTTACCACGGGCGGCCGTGCCCTCCGCTTCTACTCCTCCGTGCGCATCGACGTGCGCCGCGGAGAGCAGCTCAAGGAAAAGGGAGAGGCCGTGGGCAACCACATCAAGTGCAAGATCGCAAAGAACAAGGTCGCTCCGCCCTTCCGCGTTGCGGAGTTCGACATCCTTTACGGTCAGGGCATCTCCCGCGAGAGCGAGATCATTGAGATCGCCCTGAAGTACGACATCATTCAGAAGAGCGGAAGCTGGTTCTCCTACAACGGGGAGCGCCTTGCTCAGGGCAAGGAGAACGTCCGTCTGTTCCTGAAGGAAAATCCCGACCTTGCGGAGGAGATCGCGCAGAAGGCCGTTGCTTTCTCCAAGGAGGGAGCCGACGAGCACCTTTCCAGCGAGTCTCTCTTCGACGGGATCGACGAGGCTGACGATGATGACGATCTCGGCCTTGGGGATTTGGAATAATTGACGTTTTCGAGATTTTAAAATAGAGAAGGACGGACAAAACTTATGATTACAATGCCTGGACAGAAGATCACCGCGGAAGACGTTTTTAAGGAGCAGGATCGCGTTGCACCCTTAAAGATCATCACCCTGGAGGGTGCCAGTGAGCTTGCAAAAAAGGTGGATTACTATTTGGTTTCCTGGGCCAAGATGGCCGGCTGGGACAATTACGAAACCTTTCTTTTGCCTGCCGAGTGCCCCCGCTTTACCTCCGGTGAGGCAAAGGGCATCATCTATGAATCTGTACGGGGCGATGACCTCTTCGTGATGGTGGACGTAGGAAACTACAACGTCCGCTATAAGATGTTCGGTCAGGAGAACCGTATGAGCTCCGATGACCACTATCAGGATTTGAAGCGCATCATTCAGGCCGCCAGCGGCCGCGCGGGCAGGGTTAACGTCATTATGCCGATGCTTTACGGCGGGCGCCAGCACAGGCGAAGCTACCGCGAGTCTCTGGACTGTGCTTACTCCCTGCAGGAGATGCATACCATGGGAGTGGAGAATCTCGTGACCTTCGATGCGCACGACCCCAGAGTGCAAAACGCCGTCCCCCTGATGGGCTTTGATAACTTTATGCCCTACTATCAGGTAATCAAGGCTCTGTTCCGTGCTTATCCCGATCTTGCCCCCTGCAAGGAAAACTTTATGGTGGTCAGCCCCGACGAGGGTGCGATCAACCGCAATATGTACTACGCCTCCGTGCTCGGCGTGAATATGGGTATGTTCTACAAGAGAAGAGACTACTCCCGCGTGGTGGAGGGACGTAACCCCATCGTTGCTCACGAGTACCTCGGCGAGTCGATGGAGGGCAAGGACGTGTTCATTGCCGACGATATTATCGCCTCCGGTGACTCCGTTCTGGACATCGCCTACGAGATGAAGCGCCGCAAGGCAAACCGTGTCTTCGTTTACGCCACCTACGCCATCTTTACCGCAGGGTACGATAAGATCGACAAGGCGGTGGCCGACGGCGTTCTGGACGGCATCTTCGGCACCAACCTTACCTACATTTCCGAGGCCACCCGTGCCAAGTCCTGGTTCCACGAGGTGGACGTTTCCAAGTATCTGGCTTACATCATCGCCGCGTTGAACCATAACGTCTCCGTGGCCACCCTTCTGGATCCTCACGAGAAGATCAACGCCCTCTTAAAGAAGCGCGGCCTTCGCTGATGGAGCTTCCGAAGGAGCTTTCCTCCTGCTATCATAAGGCGCTCTATCGCCTTTCCATGGGGGATATGACCACCTTGGAAATGACCGATTACCTGTCCGACCCGAAGCGGAAGAACACGGGCTTTTCCCCCGAGATCGCACAGCGCGTCGTCGCCATCCTTGTCGAGGAGGGCTTTCTGGACGATAAGCGGTATCTTCGCCTTGCGGTTGCAAAGCTGGACCGCGCTCTTGCGGGCCCCCGCAGGATCCGCGAGCACCTGACCCGTCACCGCTTTCCGACCCGCTTTGTGGAGGCGGCCCTTTCCCGCAGCATCGACTACGAGAGCCGCGCCCTGCGCCTTTTGGAAAAACGGAAGGGGGCGGAGGAATTGGCTCTGACTCCCCAAGGCCGAAAAAAGCTGACGGATTACCTTGTCCGACAGGGCTACGATTACGGCACCGCCCGCGGTGCTATGGCAAAATTTTCCGACGGGGAGGACCTCGATTCGGATTGAAAGGATTCTTATGCAAGCAAAAGTTGGATTCGTTTCTCTCGGTTGCCCCAAAAATGAGGTGGACTGTGAAATGATGCTGGCCCGTGTGGTGGCCGCAGGGTACGAGATCGTGCCCGAGGACATCGAGGCAGACGTTGTCATCGTCAATACCTGTGCCTTCATTCAAAGTGCCAAGGAGGAGGGCATCGAGAACATTCTGGATCTTGCCTGGCTCAAGGAGAACAAATCCCTTCGGGGCATCATCGTCACGGGCTGTATGGCTCAGCGCTACTTTACCGAGCTTCGGGACTCTCTTCCCGAGGTGGATGCCGCCCTCTCCTTGGGAGAGGAGGTTCGCATCGTAGAGGCCATCGAGGCCGTCTTGCGCGGGGAGAAGTTCTTTTCCCATTCCGAGCCCGAAGCCCTGGAGCTGGAGGGGGACCGCGTCTTCACCCACGAGAGCTTCGCCTACCTTCGCATTGCCGAGGGCTGTAACAACCGCTGTGCATACTGTGCCATCCCCTCCATTCGCGGACCCCTTCGCTCCCGAACCATGGAGGCGATTCTGGAGGAGGCCAAAAGCATTGCCGATCAGGGCATCCGCGAGCTTTGCGTGGTGGCACAGGACACCACCGTCTACGGCCTTGACCTCTACGGAGAAAAGAAGCTTCCCGAGCTTTTGGAGCGCTTGGCAGACCCCGCTCTTCGCTTCCGCTGGATCCGCCTGATGTATTGCTACCCCGATAAGGTCACCCCCGAGCTTTGCGACGTAATGGCAAAGCACGATAATATTTGTAAGTATATTGATCTTCCCATTCAGCATATTTCCGATGAGGTTCTGAGTAAAATGAACCGACACGGCGGCTCCGAGGCCATCCGTACGGCCATCTCGCTCCTGCGGGAGAGGATGCCGGAGATCGCCATCCGCACCACCGTGATGCTCGGCTTCCCCGGGGACAAGGATAAGGATTTTTCCCTCCTTTCGAATTTTATCAAGGAGACCCGCTTCGCCCGTCTCGGTGCCTTCCTGTATTCCAGAGAAGAGGGAACCGCGGCCTATACCATGGAGAACCGCACCACCAAAAAGACCCGGGAGGGGCGGCTGAATTCCGTGATGCAGACCCAGCTTTCCATTACCGAGGAGTACAACGCCTCCTTCGTGGGGAAAACGCTTCCCGTGGTGGTGGAGGGGTATGACCCGAGTGTGAAGATGTATTTCGGCAGAACTGAATTCCACGCACCGGAGATCGACGGAGCCGTCTATTTCAGCTCCCGCAAAAAGGAGCTCCCCGTGGGCGAGTTCGTTTCGGTTCGCATCACCGACTCGATGGAATACGATCTGATTGGAAAAGAGGTTATCTGATGAATCTACCCAATAAGCTGACCCTGCTTCGCATCCTTTTGGTTCCCGTATTTTTGTTCTTCGGGCTGTTTTGCTTCCCCGGGGAGTATGGAGAGACCGTCTCCCGCGTCCTTGCGGCGGCCATCTTTCTCGGTGCGGCCATAACGGACTTTGTGGACGGGAAATTGGCACGGAAGTACGGTCTGATCACCGATTTCGGCAAATTTATGGACCCCTTGGCGGATAAGTTTTTGGTGTTCTCCGCCATTTTGGCCTTCGTTTCCTCTCCGATGTATATGAAGGACGACGTCTTGCACGTGGCCCTCGTGGTCAGCGGTGCCGTGGTCATTTTCCGTGAGCTTGCGGTGACCAGCCTTCGCCTTGTGGTGATGTCCAGTCCCAAGCCCGTGGTCATTGCCGCCAGCTGGTACGGCAAGGCAAAGACCTTCTCTCAGTGCATTTGGGCGATGGTGGTAATGCTGGAGCCCGTCCTCTTTTTCTTCCTGCCCTTTCCTATCCTGACTTGGATCTCCACGGTCGTGATGACGGCTCTGACCATCCTTTCGGGTGTGGACTATATCAAGAATTATTGGTCGTATCTCGACCCTTCGAAATAAAGGAGCCATTATGAAACTGTTTAACGATCTGACCGGCAAAAAAGAAGAGCTCGATCAAAAGGACAACTACGTCAGAATGTACGCCTGCGGCCCCACGGTCTACAACTATTTTCACGTGGGCAACGCCCGCTGCTTCGTAACCTTCGACCTGCTCCGCAGGTATTTGGAGTATCGGGGGAATCGGGTGGATTTCGTTCAGAATTTCACAGACATTGACGATAAGATGATTCGCCGTGCCGCCGAGGAGAATACCACGGTGAAGGCCGTTGCGGACCGCTATATCGAGGAGTACTTTGTAGATGCAAAGGGCCTCGGGGTCGCTCCCGCCACCTTCCATCCCAGAGCCACGGAAAACATCGATTCCATCATTCAGATCATCGAGACCCTCATCGAAAAGGGTCACGCCTACGAGTCTGAGGGGGACGTTTACTACTCCGCCCGCTCCTTCAAGGGCTATGGCAAGCTTTCGGGTAAGAACATCGACGATCTGGAGTCCGGTGCCCGGGTCGGCGTCACGGAAATCAAGCGGGACCCCTTGGATTTCGCTCTTTGGAAGGCCTCCAAGCCCGGCGAGCCCTTTTGGGAATCTCCCTGGGGCAAGGGAAGACCCGGTTGGCACATCGAGTGCTCCGCGATGGTAGATCGCTACCTCGGCAAGACCATCGACATCCATTGCGGCGGTGTGGATCTGACCTTCCCCCACCACGAGAACGAGATCGCTCAGTCCGAGGGTGCCTTTGACGTGCCCTTCTGCCGTTTCTGGATCCACAACGGCTTTATCAACGTGGACAACAAGAAGATGAGCAAATCCCTCGGCAACTTCTTCACCGTGCGTGATGCCGCGGAAAAGTATGGCTATGCCGCCATCCGCTACTTCATCCTCTCCGCCCATTACAGGAGCCCCGTCAACTTCTCCGCCGAGATCCTCTCGCAGGCGCAGAACGCCGTACAGCGTCTTTACAACTGCGAGGAGAACCTTCGCTTCCTTCTCAAGGGAGCCGAGGGGAATGCTACGGAGGAGGAAAAGGCGATCCTTGAGAAGCTTGAGGCCAGAAGAGCGGCCTTTATCGAGGTAATGGACGACGACTTCAATACCGCCGACGGCCTTGCCATCCTCTTTGAAGCGGTCAAGGATATCAACATCTTCGTGAAGGAACCCAGAAGCCGTGAGATTTTGGAGAAGATCCTCGCCTTCTACGAGGAGCTCTGCGGCCTGCTCGGCTTCTTAAAGCCCGAGGAGGAGAACGTGGGAGAGTTTGACGACGAAAGGATCGAGGCCCTCCTTGCGGAGCGCGCCGCCGCCAAAAAGGAAAAGAACTATGCCCGTGCCGATGAGATCCGTGCCCTTCTCGGGGAAAACGGCATCGTCATTGAGGATACCCCCGCCGGTGCCAAGTGGCATCGAGCCTAAAGGAATGAAAAAAGCACCGTCCTGCGGTGCTTTTCTTCTTTCACCAGGAGAAAGCGTATGAGACAAGCTGAGATTTTGTCCGTTGGAGAGGAGCTTTTGTCGGGCTCTGTTGTGGATACCAATGCGGCCTATTTATCCCGAGCCCTTGCAGATGCGGGCTATTCCGTTGCGCACCGCCAGACCGTGGGGGATGAGGAGTCGGAGATTCGATCCGCCCTTGCCCTTGCCCATTCCCGCTGTGACCTTGTGGTGGTCACGGGCGGCCTCGGGCCCACCCACGACGACCTGACCCGTCCCGCCGCTGCGGCGTATTTCGGTATGCCGCTTTTGCAGGATGAGCGCATTGCCGAGTCCCTTCGTGCATATTTTGACCGTCGCGGGGTTACAATGAGTGAAAGTAATCTTCTTCAGGCACAGGTTCCCGAGGGTGCCACCGTCCTGTGGAACGATTGGGGCACCGCTCCGGGACTATTTTTGGAAAAGGACGGAAAGTGTGCGGTTTTGCTTCCGGGGGTTCCAAGAGAGATGAAGGCACTCTTTGAAAACCGTGTTCTGCCCTTGATCAAAAAGGAGGATCGGAACCGCGAGAGATGCATTCTTCGCTTCTACGGTGTGGCGGAGTCCCGTCTGGACGAGCTGGTCTCCCATCTTGACTGTCCTGAAAAGGGCATCGGAGTCGCTCCCTATGCAGGGGGCGGGGAGGTGGAGCTGCATCTTTCTGCAAGCGGCCCGACGCCGGAATCGGCAAAGGCACGTCTTGAGACTCTGAGGGAGAAGGTGCTTTCTCTTGTGGGAGAGCATTGCTACGGAGAGGGAGACAGCTCTCTGGAAAAGGAGCTGGTGCGCGCCTGCATTGGGAAAAAGATCTCTCTTGCCACCGCCGAAAGCTGTACCGGCGGACTTCTGTCTCAACGGATCACCTCTGTTCCGGGCGCATCCGCAGTTTTCTCTCTCGGTCTGTGTACCTATTCCGAAAAGCAGAAGGTGGAAAAGCTGGGTGTCCTTTCCTCGACCCTGAGGGACTTCGGGGTCTATAGCGAAGGGTGCGCCTTGGAGATGGCGCGGGGTGCCGCCCGCGCGGCGGGTGCTCGACTGGGCATCGGAATCACGGGCATCGCAGGCCCCGACGGCGGCACGGAAAAGGACCCCGTGGGAACCGTTTATATCGGGGTGGTTCTGGACGGAAGAGAAGTGGTCGTCCGCGCTACCCTGGGAGGCGGAAAGGCGGATCGGGACTACGTCCGGCGCCTTGCTTCGTCAAAAGCTTTGTACATTGCGCTTAAAATGATAAAAAATTCACCAAAAACCTCTGCTTTATGACGAAATTTAAGAAAATACTTGCATTTTTTTTACACTTCTGTTATAATGAACGCAATATTTCCATAGGACAGAGTTGATAGGAGCCCGCTATGATTTCAAAAGAAGTTACGGTTTTGAACAGCGTCGGTCTGCACGCCAGACCCGCCACTTACTTTATTCAAAAGGCCAACAGTTTCAAGAGCTCTCTTTGGGTGGAATGCGGTGACCGCAGAGCCAATGCGAAATCCCTCTTGGGCATTCTTTCCTTGGGGATTACGAAAGGCACCCGCATCAACATCATTGCCGACGGTGCGGACGAGGCAGACGCTTTGGAGGGTCTTTCCAATTTGATCCTCGCCGGCTTTAACGACTGAGCGTTACCGCTTGCCCATCGGGCAGGCGGTATTTTTTTCTTTTTTTGGAGTAAGGTATGAAGGAATACGTTCCCCAAAGGCTGAATGAGGCGGCACTTCTGGAAAAGGCCAAAAGCCTTCCTCTGAAGCCGGGCGTTTATCAGTTTTTTGATTCCCAAGGGCAGATCCTTTACGTGGGCAAGAGCCGCGCCTTGAAAAACCGCGTTCTCAGTTATTTTCAGAACCGCGGCAAGCACCCACCCAAAACGGAGCGGCTGGTGCGCCTTGTGCGCGATTTTCAGATCATCGTCACCTCCTCCGAGGCAGAGGCGCTGATTTTGGAAAATGAGAAGATCAAGCTTCATCAGCCAAAGTTCAACATTCGCTTGAAGGACGATAAGGACTATCCCTATATCCGCTTTTCCTTGGGGGAGGATTACCCCCGTCTCAGCTTTGCCCACCGCAAGGAGAAGAAGCGTGACGAAGCTCGGTATTTTGGCCCGTACAGCTCCTCGGGAGCGGTGCGAAGCGCCATCGATACCGCAAACAAGCTTTTCCGTCTCCCCACGTGCAAGTGCAAGTTTCCGCGGGACATCGGCAAGGTTCGCCCCTGCCTGTACTATCATTTGGGAAGGTGCGTGGGGGTCTGTACGGGGAAGGTGGATCGGGAGGAGTACCGCCGTCGCTGTGAGGACGTGATCCTTTTCTTCCGTCACGATTACAAAAAGCTGCTTTCCGATTTGGAAAAGAAAATGCAGGATGCGGCCTCGGAGATGGAATTTGAAAGGGCCGCCGCCTATCGGGATCGGATTCGAGCCTTAAATTCCCTTTCGGGGGCAAAGCAGGTGGTTCGGGATTTGCATTTTGATGCCGACGTGATCGGCCTTTATGCGGATGAATTGGGCGGCTGCATCAATCTGCTCTCTGTGCGGGAGGGCTCCTTGGTGGACAGCACCAATTTCCATTTCGGAGCCGATGAGATCGTCACCTCGGAGAGCTTCTCCTCCTGGTTGTTGAATTTGTATCGGGGCAGGGAAATGCTTCCGAAGGAGATTTTGATGCAGGAAGATCTGCGGGGTGAGGATTGGGAGATCCTTTCCGAGCTTCTCTCCTCCTCTGCGGAGACCCGAGTCCGTTTGCGTGTCCCCGAGCGTGGCGACGGCAGAGCCCTTTTGAAAATGGCCCGGGAAAACGCCGGGAGCGCCGCACTCCATCGCAGAGCCCAGCTTGAGCGGGACGAGGCGGTGCTGGTCTCCTTGGCGGAGCTTCTTTGCCTGGAGGTTTTGCCCGAGCGGATCGAGGCAATCGATATTTCCAATTCGGGAGCCGATGCCATCACCGCAGGCATCACCACGGTGCTGAATGCACGCTTTTCAAAAAAACACTATAAGGTCTTTTCCATCGATCAATCCCATCCCGACGATTACGCCTCTATGCACGAGGCAATCCTGCGTCGCGTTCGCCGCTTTCAGAACGGGGATGAGAGCTTTGCCCCGCTCCCGGATTTGATTTTGGTTGACGGCGGCGTCGGGCAAGTGAATGCGGTCAGAGCAGCTCTCGCTGAAGCCGGGGTCGAGATTCCCGTGTTCGGAATGGTCAAGGACTCCTTTCACAAGACCCGATGCCTCACGGACGGGGAAAACGATATCTCCATTGCCCAGGATCAGCAGCTGTTCCAATTCATCTACGGCATTCAGGAGGAGGTGCACCGCTTCAGCATCTCCCGTATGGACGCCAAAAGGAGAAAAAAGGTTAAAACCTCCACCCTCACGGCCATCCCGGGGATCGGGGAGAAGAAGGCTGCCCTGCTTTTAAAGCAAATGGGAAGCATCAAGGCCATCCGCGAGGCTCAGCCCTCGGCATTGTGCGCTCTTCAGGGCATCTCTAAACGGGATGCCGAGGCAATCTACGAATATTATCACAAAAAGAAAGAGGAAACTTGATTATGATGAGAATCATTACGGGTAAGGCCAAGGGCGTTCGCCTTTTCACCCTTCCGGGGGACGCGGTCCGTCCCACCACCGAAATGGCAAAGGAGGGAATCTTCAGCGTCATTCAGTTTGATCTGGACGGAAAGAGCTTTCTGGATCTTTTCGCAGGCTCGGGTCAGATGGGACTGGAGGCCATCAGTCGCGGTGCCGCCTCCGCTACCTTCGTGGATTGCAGTGAGGACTCCCTGAGGATCGTACGCAAGAACGTGGAAAAGACGGGCTTTGCCGCCCAGAGCCGCGTGGTGCGGAGCGAGTACGGAGAATTCATCAAGGGTGCCTCCAAGCGAGGTCAGAGCTTTGACTTTATCTTTTGCGATCCGCCCTACGATAAGGATCTTTCCGCCGAGCTCATCAAGCGCATCCTCCGTGCAGGGCTTTTGAAGCCGGACGGCGT
>JAFVYT010000015.1 GCA_017508505.1 Clostridia bacterium | reverse complement strand
AGAAAAAGGAGCCAAGGCAATCCGCCTTGGCTCCTTTGGAAAAAACAGGTTTAGCGCAGAGTGATCTGATAGAGGAAGGAGAGCTTCTTTAGGATCTTCTGCACGTATTTATCGATCTCGTCTGGGGTGAACTCGTGGTCCGTGGGGGTGAAGACGAGGTTGAAGGCCATACTCTTTTTGCCTTGTCCGATGGCCTCGCTTCTGTACACGTCGAAGAGAGAGACGCTCGTGAGGTACTTGCAGGAGGAGGCGATGGCATCGCTGATCTCACCGCAGGTGAGGCCCTCGTCGGCCACCAAAGCCAGATCACGTTTTTCTGCGGGGAACTTGGAGATGGGGGTGTAGCGGAGCTTCTGAGAAAGGAGAGGCTTGAGGGCGGCGTAGTCCATTTCCACAAGGAAGACGGGCTTTTCTACCGCAAGCTCCTCGCAGATCTCGTAGGAGATGCGGCCCATTACACCGACGGTCTCCTTGCCACAGAGGATCTCCGCGGTCATACCGGGATGCAGGTAGGGACGGGTGGCCTTTTGATAGGTGAAGTGAACACCGAAGGCCTTGGCAATGGCCTCGGGGGCACTCTTTACGGTGAAGAAGGTCTCCTTATCACCGAAGGCACCGATGCAGAGGGTCTCACGCTCCTCGGGGTACTCCGTCAGGGGGAGGGATTTGGCCTTGAAGATGCGGGCAAGCTCGAAGAATCTGCCCTCGGTATTGCCGCGGCGCAGGTTGCGCACGGCACAGTTGATCATAGAGGGGGCGAGGGTGGTGCGCATCAGGGAGAGATCCTCGGTGAGAGGATTCATCAGGCGGATGGCCTGTCTCTCGGGGGCATCCTCGGGCAGGTGGATCAGATCCAGATCCTTGGGAGAGAAGAAGGAGTAAAAAATGGATTCGGAGAAGCCAACGCGGCAGAGGACGTTTTTGAGCTTCAAGCTCATCTTCTGCTCGTCGGTTCTGCCGCCGGAGGTGACGTGGGCCAGATCCAAAAAGCGGGGCTTAATGTTTTCATAGCCCCAGGAGCGGATGATCTCCTCGGCGATGTCGGCGGCGGAGTCGTCAATATCGTCACGGTAGGCAGGCACCTGAACCGTGAGGGTATCACCGTCGATGACAGGCTCAAAGGAGAGCGCCTTCAGGTGGCGCAGCACCTCTGCCTCGGGGACGGACACGCCCAAAAGCTCGTTGATCTTTTTCAGGGAGACGGAAAGGGGACGGGGCGCAATCTCGGGATGGACGGCAAGCTCACAATGGTAGGAGGTTACCTCTCCTGCCCCCAATTCCTCCATCAGGTGGAGGGCACGGCGCATTCCCATTACGGTGGCCCACTCGTCTACGCCCTTCTCAAAGCGTGCGGAGGAGTCGGAGGACTGGCCGAGGCTGCGGCCGGTTTTGCGGACGCTGTCACGGGCAAATTTTGCAGCCTCGAAGAGGACGGCGGTGGTGGAATCCTTGATCTCGGAATTCAGGCCGCCCATAATACCCGCGAGGGCAACGGGACGGGTGCGGTCGCAAATGACCAGATTTTCAGAGGTCAGTCGGAAGGTCTTTTCGTCCAGAGTGGTGATCTCCTCCCCTTCGGTGGCGCGGCGCACGATGATGCAGTCGTCCTTGAGGTCTCTGCGGTCAAAGGCGTGCATCGGCTGACCGAACTCCTTGAGCACGTAGTTGGTGATGTCCACCACGTTGGAGATGGCGTTCAGCCCCACGAGAGCCAGACGGCGCTTCATCCAAGCAGGGGAGGGAGCGATTTTGACGTTGTTTACGGCGTGGCCAATGTAGCGGGGGCAAAGCTCGGGGGCCTCCACCCGAATCTCGAAGGGAATGGTCTCTCCGTTTTCCTTGTAATCCAGAGGGGGCATACGGAAGGGCTTTTTCAGAACGGCGGCAACCTCCCGTGCCATACCGATGATGCTCTGACAGTCGGGACGGTTGGCGGTGATGGCGATGTCGAATATCACCTCGTCAAGGCCGACGAGAGGCTTTACGTCCTCTCCGGGGACGGCGTCGTCGGGAAGCTCCAGAAGGCCAAGATACCCTGCACCGGGGTACAGATCCTCCGTCAGGCCCAGCTCAATGCCCGAGCAGAGCATACCGCAGGACTCTGCGCCGCGGAGCTTGCCTGCCTTGATGGTCATCACGCCCTCGACGGTCACGTGGTCCTTGGCGGTGGCATAAACGGTAGCTCCCACCAGCGCGGCGGGGAACTTCTTCCCGGGGCGGACGTTGTCCGCGCCGCAACAGATCTGAAAGGTGCCTTTTTCGCCGCAGTTGACGCGGCAGATGCTGATGTGGGTATCGGGGATGAGATTGGCCTCCTCCACCAGACCCACCACGACACCGGAAATATCCTTTCCGATCTCGTTGACCTCTTCTACCTCAAAGCCTGCGGAGAAGAGCTTTTCCTCCAATTCCTTGGGGGAAACGTCGATGTCTACGTATTCTTTCAACCAGCTTAAGGGTGCCAGCATAGTCGGTTTCCTCCTTTATCAGTCGCGGAACTGCCCTGCAAAGCGGGTGTCCGATTCAAACAGCGTTTTGATGTTGTTGATGCCGTATTTGAGCATGGCGATGCGCTCTACGCCCATACCGAAGGCAAAGCCCGTGTAAACGTCCGGGTCGATGCCGCAGTTCTCCAGAACGTGGCGGTTTACCATACCGGCACCGAGCACCTCGATCCAGCCCGTGCCCTTGCAAAGCTTACAGCCCTTACCGCCGCACTCGAAGCAGGAGACGTCTACCTCCACGCTGGGCTCGGTAAAGGGGAAGTAGCTGGGGCGCAGGCGGGTCTTGACTCCCTTGCCGAAGATTTTCTCGGAGAAGAGGTCCAGCATTCCCTGCAGGTCGCAAACGGAGATGCCCTTATCCACCACGAGACCCTCCATCTGAGAGAACATAGGGGAGTGGGTGGCGTCGTCATCGGAGCGGAACACCTTGCCGGGGGAGAGGATCTTAATGGGCGGTGCGCTCTTTTCCATCACGTGGATCTGTCCTGCGCTGGTCTGGGTGCGCAGAAGGAAGCCGGGGGAGAGATAGAAGGTGTCCTGCATATCTCTTGCGGGGTGATCCTCGGGGGTGTTGAGGGCGGTGAAGTTGTAGTAGTCCGTTTCGATCTCGCTCCCCTCGAAGATCTCAAAGCCCATAGAGGAAAAGATCTCAATGAGCTCGTTCTGCACGAGGGTGTTGGGGTGAAGGGAGCCGACGGCGAAGGGCTCGCAGGGCTCGGTCACGTCCACGGACTCGGTGGCGCACTTCTTCTCAAGCTCCAATTTGTGAAGAAGCGCGTCGGTCTCCTCAAAAAGAGCGAGGGCCCACTCCTTGACCTCGTTGATGGCCTTGCCTACGGCGGGGCGCTCCTCCTTGGGGACGTCCTTCATCCCCTTCATCAGAAGGGTGATTTTGCCGTCCTTGTTGTCTAAAAAGGTTTTACGGAATTCGTAAAGAGCCCGGGAGGAATCGAAGGTGCCGATTCCTTCCTCGATCTCCTTGCGGATCTCCAGAAGCTGTTCTTTCATGGTTTCCTTCCTTTCCAAAAAATAAAGCCCCCGCCGTTTCAGGACGGGAGCAGATCTGCTTCGCGATACCACCTGAATTTCCAAGGGGTGCCTTGGCAACTCAAAGGGCCTGTAACGGGGCCGACCGCAGAGGGCTACTGCGCTTTCACCCACCGTGCTCCGAAGGGAAACGCACTTTCGACCCAGCCCGAGCCCGCTCACAGCCGACGGCGGTCTCTCTCTGGAGGGCATCCCGATCAAAAGGCACACTTCATCATCGCATTTCTCCCACTATTTTAGTATGCTTTTGGCTTTTTGTCAAGAGGAAAAGCACTTTGAAGGCAGGATCTTGCACGGATGAAAAAGCACTTGACGGGTGCGCGGATTTTTGATATAATAATAACAAATCTCAATAAGGAAGGAGAAAAGCGATGCAAAAACGGAACACTGCACAGAAAAAGGCCATTTTCGCCGAACTTTCCTCCCGTAAGGATCACCCTTCGGCGACCCGCCTTTACGAGGATCTGAAGGAAAAATACCCCGGTCTGAGCAAGGCCACGGTGTATCGCGTATTAAAAAACGCCGCCGACGAGGGGGAGATTCTTCGCTTGCACGTGGGAACGGAGGACCGCTTTGACGGAGACGTAAGGCCTCATTGCCACATTGTCTGTACTCGGTGCGAGGACGTATTTGACGCGCCCTTTCCCCTTGGTGCGCTGGCGCCTCTGGAGGACGCCTCGGGATATATGCTGGAGCGGGGACGGGCAGAGTTTTTCGGAGTGTGTCCCGCGTGTCAGCAAGGAAAAAACGCATAAAAAGCCTGAACGGCAAGGAGTGAGACTCCTTGACGGGAAGGGGAACGGAGAAGAAAATGAAACGATGGAGCGCACTGCTTCTTGCATTGGTCACGTCGCTTCCGCTCTTTGTATCTTGTAATCCTAAGCTTATTTCTTCTTGAAAACGCCCCGGCGGTTCCCACTGCCTGAGGAAAAAAGGAGCGATGGCTCCCGACATACAAAAGCCACCGACCTCGGTAAAGCCGAGTCGGTGGCTTTTTCCTTTTATAGGGTGACGCCGTTTTTGAAAATGGCGATCTCCTCCATCCCGTTTTCCTCATTTTTGGTCGTTTTTCCCTCGGCAACGGCCTGCACCTGCCGAAGGAGAGCCTCCTCGTCCTCCCGAGAGGCGTCCAGATCGATCCAGGAGGCCTTCTTTTTTGCAAGGGGGGCGTTGGAGGCGATCTTCACCGTAGGCACGGCGGTGCCGAGGGGCGTGCCGCGACCCGTGGTAAAGAGGATGAGCTGACAGCCTGCGGCCATCAGATTGGTAATGGAGACCATATCGTTTCCCGGGCCGTCCAGAAGGGTCAGCCCCGGGTGCTTGACGGTCTCGCCCACGCCGATCACGTCCACTACGGGGGCGTGGCCGCCCTTTTGGATGCATCCGAGGGATTTTTCCTCCAGAGTGGTGATGCCGCCTGCCTTATTCCCGGGGGAGGGATTTTCGTAGACGGGCATATTGTGACGGGCGTAGTAGTCCTTGAAATCGTTGATGAGGCGGACGGTCTTGTCAAAGGTGGCTCTGTCCACGCAGCGCTCCATCAGAAGCTGTTCCGCACCGAACATCTCGGGCACCTCCGTGAGCACGCATCTGCCGCCCATTCCCACGAAGGCATCGGTAAAGCGGCCCACGAGGGGGTTGGCCACGATGCCGGAAAAGCCGTCGCTGCCGCCGCACTTCAGGCCGATGCAGAGGCGGGAGAGGGAGACGGGGGTGCGCTTTGCCTTGGCGGCATTCTCCTGCAGGAGCCTGACCAGACGGACGCCCTCGGCGATCTCGTCCTCCACCTCCTGCGCACAGAGAAAGCGCACCCGAGCCTCGTCATAGGAGCCGAGCACCTTGCGGAAGAGGTCGATGTGGTTGTTCTCGCACCCCAGCCCCAGAACGAGCACGCCCCCTGCGTTGGGGTGGTTGACCATTCCCTTCAGGATGAGCTGGGTGTAGGTCTGATCGTCGCCCAATTGGGAGCAGCCGTAGGGATGGGGGAAGAATTTTGCCCCCGTTTTTTCTGCGATGGCCTTGCCCACGCCGTTGACACAGCCTACGGTGGGGAGGATCCAGACGTCGTTGCGGATGCCCACGGTGCCGTCCGCTCTCTCGTACCCGAGAAAGGTGGGAGCGGGACGGGTCTTGAGGGAGGGGAGCGCGGGGCGGTATTCGTATTCCAGCTTTCCCGACAAAAGGGTGGAGAGATTGTGGGAGTGAACGTGGTCTCCCACCGCCACGTCCTCGGTGGCAAGGCCGATGGGAAAGCCGTATTTTACGACCCTTTCCCCCTTTTGAATGGGACGGACGGCGTATTTGTGGCCGTCCTCCCGTACCTCTACGTTATCGGAGGGATGGATCAACAAAGCGCTCCACCTCCTCCTTCATAAAGCTCAGATCCTCACCCCAAAGGGCGGTATTGGCCAGAATTTCTCCCACTGTGGCGCGCTTCATAAAGTCCGCCACGTCCTTGTCGTCCTTGACCTGCGGGGTGCGGTAAAACTCGATGAGCTTGGCAAAGGAAAGGGTCAGGTGGGGTGGAAGGTGGCCGAAGCGGCGGCGATACTCCAGAATGGAGGGGAGCACCCGCACGCGGAATTTACTCACGGAGTTTAAGGAAATGGCGGAGAGCAGGTGGCGGATGTGAGGGTTGGAAAAGCGCACCAATACGCTCTCGGCGTAGGACACCGCCTCCTCCCGGGGCAGATCCAGAGTGGGGATGATCTCGTCGAACAGGCAGGCTCTCAGATGGGCGTTCAGCGTTTCGTTTCGGATCATATCCTCCACGGTCTCAAGGCCCTCCAGAAGTCCGTAAAGGACGCTGGCGGTGTGGGCACCGTTGAGCATACGCACCTTACGGGTGCGGTAGCGCTCCAGATCCTCGGTCAGGATCACGTTCAGGCCGCATCGGTCGAAGGGGATCTCGTGGAAGAGGGCGGGGTAGCCCTCGATGACCCAAAGGTGGAAGTACTCCGAGGTATTCAAAAGGGGCGTTTTCGGGTCGGGGCAGCCGGTGTTGATGCGGTCGACCAGCGTGCAGCAGAAGACGTTTTCCCTCTCGATCCATTCCCGAAAGCCCTCCTCCAGCTCCCAATGGTCCGCATAGCGGAGGATGCACTCCTTCAGGCGGTCGCCGTTACGGTCGATGAGCTCGCACGGCAGAAAGATAAAGCCGGAAAGGGCGGCCTTGTAGCGGCGATAAAGAAGCTGGGTGAGCTTTCCCGGAAAGCTCTTGGCCGGGCGATCCTCAAGGCGGCAGGTCGGGTCGAAGGCGATGCCCGCCTCGGTGGTGTTGGAAATGACGAAGCGGTAAGCGGGCTCTGACGCAAGGGCGAGGTAGTCATCAAACTCGTCGTAGGGGAGGACGCATTTTCGGATGCTTCGAATCTCCTTTTCCTCCACTCCCTCGGCACCGCGGCACACGTGGGTGTAGCGGCAGC
The DNA here is from genome assembly GCA_017508505.1 of Clostridia bacterium. Next base: position 1,784 of record JAFVYT010000015.1, on the reverse strand, counting down.
CGTTTTCCCGCAGGGTTCGGCAAAGTCCCGTGGGGAGGGGCTGGATGACGGTGACGCCGAAGTCGGAGTCGGTTTTTTCGTTGACGATCTGGAGCATCCAGTCGCAAAAGCCGCGAAGGAAGCCTCCTTCTCCGAACTGAAGAATCTGATTCATTCTGCGATACCTCCTGCATAGCCTGTGTATTCGTTCAGGAAATCCTCGGCGCTTTTGTTCATTTCGAGGCCGACGGCCTGATCCCGAAAGCCGAGGTTGATATTCAGGATACCGAAATAGGTATCGATGATCTGCACCTTAATGAAGAGCTTATTCTCCGAGACCCACGCTCCCGAGGCGGCGTAGCGGTAAAGACGATCTCCCGCCTTGGTTGCGACCCGATCGGAATAGCCGGTCTGGGGGAAGAGGCCGAAGAGGTTCTTCCCGAGACCGAAGCGGATGGCCTTGTCCCCTTGCGCGTTGGTGTAGGAGAGGGTGCCCTCGTCCCCCTCAAAGGAAAGGGAGAGCCTTGTGATGCCCATAGGGTTTTCCTCAAGCACGTAGCACTTATTTTGGATGCGGTGCGCCGTGGGGGAGTCTATTTCACCCTTGACGGAGTGAAGGCGTGCTTCGGGGACTCTTACGGGCTCGTCTGCGGGGAGCGGAGCTCCTGCGGGACGGACGATGAGCCGAAAGAAGCTCTCGAGGATCACGTCCTTTGCCGCCTTGTAGCCTTGGTTGTCACCGTTGTAGACCAGAATGAGCTCCTTTTCGGGGACGCAAAGGGCGAGCTGACACCCCATTCCGCTGAAGAGGAAGGAATTGTCAAAGCTCCGCCAGAAAAGGTAGCCGTAGCCCTGATGGGCCTGATCCGCGTGGCCCGTGGTGGCGTTGTCGATCTGCTTGGAGGTGGCTGCTCTCAGGTAGGCCTCGTTCAGGATCCCTTCGCCCCCCTTCATACAGAAGCGGGCGACCCTCAACAGGTCGATGGGACGGCAGATCAGGGCGGAGTCGCTCCAGGAGTGTCCCCCGGGGCAGCTCAAACAGTCCACCTTACCCACGCCGATCTTATCGAAGAGGCGCTCCTTGAGGTAATCGAAGAGCTTCATCCCCGTCAGGCGCTCCACCAGAGCACCCAGAACGAAGGTAGACTCGGAGTCATAGCGGAAGAGGGTACCCGAGGGGCGTGCCCCGGGGCCGCGGCGGGCGAAGAAGTGGGCCACCCGATCCTCGGGCTTGTCCTTAAAATGGCTGGTGTTGGGCATAGCGGAGGACATCATCAGGGTATGACGGATGGTCTGTGCCCTTTGGAAGGGGTGGGAGGAGCGGGACTCCTCGGGGAAATAGAGGGAGAGGGGATCGTCCAGAGAGAGCTTTCCCTCCTGCTCCAGAAAGCCGATGGCAAGGGAAACGAAGCTCTTTGTGACCGAGTACATCCGATGGGGCGTTTCCCGATCGAAGGGGGCGTAATAATGCTCCAAAAGGAGCTTGTCGCCACGGGCGATGATCACGCTGTGGGTGGAAAGACGCTTCTTTTCCAAAACCTCCAGAAAGCGCTCGATGGCACGGGAGGAGATACCCATCTCCCAACCGGAGTTGGCGAGCTCCTCGCTGGTGAGCTTAATGGGCAGCGTGTTGATGAAGGCGTCGCCCGCGCCGCAGCCGGCGTTTACAAAGACCATCTGGTCGTCGTCCACGTAGACCGTCTTGCCGCCGACGCGGTACCAGGTGATGGCCAGCTGCGCACCGGAGAAGTAGATCTGATCGCTGATCAGGAAGTGATGCGGCCAGATGCCCTCGTCGAGCTTGT
>JAFVYT010000196.1 GCA_017508505.1 Clostridia bacterium | reverse complement strand
GTGGCGAAGTTTGTTCGTAGCAAAAAATGCGTTTTTTTATTGTTTTTATCAAAAAAAGGGATTCTTCGGACGTTTTATTCCAAAGAATCCCTTTTGTTTTATAGGAATAGGCGGTCTGCGCTTTTTTTACATCCCCTTTTTGTTTACTGCTTTGCTTCTTCTTTTTTCAGCTCGGGCTTGTAGCCGTAGATCTTTTCGTACAGATCGACAAAGTTGGCTTCAATGTCAGGGATGATACAGTAGAATTCGACCCCTTCCTTCCCTTCGGTAAAGGTACCGTCCAGGGGGAAGCGGGTGCTGACCTGCTCGTAGCCCACGTAATTCAAGGCATTCAAGGTCAGATCGGTCAGCAGCTCATCGGACATATTGGACATCACCTTGGGAAGCACCGCCTCCAAAATCCTGTCCAACTCAAGAAGGGATTTTCCCTTCATTTCCTTGAGGATCTGCATAATGATATTTCTCTGTCTTTCGGTTCTGGCAAAGTCGTCCCCGATGGCGCGGTTTCTGGCGTGGTAGAGCGCCTGAATGCCGTTGAGTCGGTGAACGCCGCTGACCTCCTCCAAAACCGCATCGTTATAGTTGGGGAAAAGGCGCTTGAGCTCCCCGCCCTTGACGCCGTTGTTGATCCATCTGACCTCGTCCGCCGTCAGATACATGCTGACACCGCCGATGGTATCCACCACATCCACAAAGGAGGTAAAGCGAACCTTCACGTAATGCTCCACGTTGATGCCGAAGTTTTCCCGTAAGCAGGCCATGGTAAGGTCGGGACCGCCGTAGGCGTGTGCGTGATTTAATTTATCCAGCTGACCTGCGGTGGGAGCATCGGCTCCCTCCGGTATTTTTACCAAGGTGTCCCGCAAAATGGAGCAAAGAACAATCTTTTTCGTTTGCTTATTGACAGAAAGCAGGATCATCGTATCGGAGCGCTGCCAAGTGGTTTCCTCGCGAGCATCCGTTGCCATCAAAAGGATATGGGTCACGTTTTTGTCGTTTTCAATCAGGCTTTTCTTCTCTTCCTTGTTCTGCTCGATCTGACCGATATATTCTTCCTTTTCCTTTGTATCCAGCTTGATATCCTCAATGGGCTGGGTTGCATACACCTCGTCGGTGGGCATCTCCTCGGGCCGGTTGCGGATCAGGCTGATTTTATGCTTCAGCCACAGAACGCCCCAAAGCACGAGGGCAACCAAAACAAAGAGAACGATCAGGGAAATCACGATCGAACGGGTTCTGTTTTTGGGGGTGGCTTTCTTCTTTTTCTTGGCATTGCTTTTGCCATTCTCTCGCTGTGCCATACGTTCTCCTTTCTTCGGGAATGGGAAATTCTTACTTCGCCTTATATTGTACTCCCCAAACAAGGAAAATACAAGTGAATTTCAAAAAAAAACAAAAGTTCACAGAATGGAAAAAAAGCCCCCGAGGAAAGGGCCTTTTTTCTTGCGGATTCTTTACAGAGAATCCAAATACCGACAGGCGGCGATGGCGGCCACGGCACCGTCTGCAGTGGCAGTGGTCACCTGACGAACCGCCTTTTTGCGGCAATCTCCCGCAACAAACACCCCGGGGGTGCGGGTCAGGCAATCCTCCGCGGAGTCAAAATACCCCGCCGGATCCAGCTCCGCCAAGGGGGCGAAGGCACCGTTCTCAGGCACCAGACCGATGGCAACGAACATTCCGTCCGCCTCCAGCTCCCACTCCTCGCCGGTGGCCGTCTTTTTCAGGGTGACGGCGTGGAAGGAATCTCCGTCGGCAATGGCCGACACCACGGTACCCGTGATGATCTCCACGTTTCCACGGGCACGAAGGATTTCCTCCAGTCTCTTTTCTCCCGTGAGGAAATCCAGATTCTGAATGACGTAGACCTTTTTCGAGGTCTCGGAAAGCAGGATCGCCTCCTGCAGGGCGGAATTGCCGCCGCCGACGAGGGCAACGGTCTTGTTTTTGTAAAAGGCACCGTCGCAGACGGCACAGAAGCTGATGCCCTCTCCGATAAACTTTTCTTCATTTTCCAGACCGAGGTGACGGTGTCTGGCACCGCAGGCAAGGATCACGCTTTTGGCCTCGTATTCGCTCCCCTCCTCGGTGACAAGGATCTTTGCCTCCCCGTCACAGCGAACCTCCACCACGTTCTCCATCTCCACGTCTGCGCCCTGACCGAGCACCTGCTCCACCATGGCATCGGCCAATTCCGTGCCGCTGACGGAGGAAAAGCCGGGGTAATTCTCCACCTTGGGAGAAAAGGTGATCTGTCCCCCGAAGGCACCCTTGTCCAGAAGGAGCACGCTCTTGCCCGCTCTTCTGGCATAAACGGCGGCGGTCAGGCCTGCGGGACCTGCACCGACGATTGCGATATCATACATTGTTCTACCTCCGAAAAAGTGAAGGGCGAGGCGTTGCCCCGCCCTCCTCATTGATTGGGCTTATTGGATGGACTGAATGAACTTCTTGACGCCGGGAACGGAAACAAACTTCTCCACCTTGCCGTCCTTGACGGAAACCAGCGTGGGAGCCTGCTTGATGCCGAGGCCCTCGGTCAAGGCTACGTTCTCCTGTGCCAGAATCTTGTTGAAGGCCACCCCTGCGCGGTCCAGATGCTGAATCGCGATCTTGCAGTTGGGGCAGGTAGCGGAGGCGAAAAGATACACGCCGTCTGCCAGGAAGGCCTTATTCTCTTCACAGTCACAGGCCTCCTCTGCCTTGGGGCCGACGTGGGTCAGCTTGGAATTGGCAATGTCGTAGGTCTTTCTTTCCTTGTACTCCTGGCTCTTGCCGTCGTTCCAGTTCTTCACGGGGCGGTAGTAGCCGGTGATGCGGCTGTAAACCTCGGTCTCCTTGCCGCACTTGGGACAGCTGTACTGCTCCCCGGTCAGATACCCGTGGTCACGGCACACGGAGTAGGTGGGAGACAGGGTGTAGTAAGGCAGACGGTAATTCTCGGCGATCTTGCGAACAATGGAGGCGGCTGCCTTCCAATCCGGCAGCTTCTCGCCCAGGAAGGCGTGGAATACGGTACCGGAGGTGTAAAGGGTCTGCAGATCGTCCTGAATGTCCAGTGCGGTGAAGATATCATCGGTATAGCCCACAGGAAGGTGAGAGGAGTTGGTGTAATAAGGAGTCTCGCCCTCGGAAGCGCAGATAATATCGGGATAATACTTGCGGTCGTGCTTAGCAAGGCGGTATGCAGTAGATTCGGCGGGAGTTGCTTCAAGGTTGTAAAGATCGCCATACATCTCCTGATAATCCGAAAGTCTTTCTCTCATATGGTTGAGAACCTCTTTGGTAAACTCCTGAGTTTCCTTGGAGGTCATATCCTTGCGGATCCATTTTGCGTTAAGACCGGCTTCGTTCATACCAACCAGACCGATTGTTGAGAAATGGTTGGTAAAGGTTCCGAGATATCTCTTTGTATAGGGATAGAGACCCTCATCAAGAAGCTTTGTAATAACGGTTCTCTTAACGTTAAGGGACCTTGCGGCAATATCCATCATCTTATCCAGCCTCTTGAAGAAATCGGCCTTATCGGCGGCAAGATAAGCAATTCTGGGCATATTGATGGTTACAACACCGATAGAACCGGTAGATTCGCCGCTTCCGAAGAAGCCGCCGGACTTTTTGCGCAGCTCGCGAAGATCAAGGCGCAGTCTGCAGCACATAGAACGGACATCGGAGGGCTCCATATCGCTGTTAACGTAGTTGGAGAAATAAGGTGTTCCGTACTTAGAGGTCATCTCAAAGAGCAGGCGGTTGTTCTCGGTATCCGACCAATCGAAATCGCGGGTAATGGAATAGGTCGGGATAGGATACTGGAATCCGCGGCCATCGGCATCGCCTTCGATCATGATCTCGATAAAGGCCTTATTGACCATATCCATTTCCTTTTTGCAATCGCCGTATTTGAAATCCATGCGCTTGCCGCCAACGATGGCGTATTCATCAGCCAGGTCGGCAGG
>JAFVYT010000195.1 GCA_017508505.1 Clostridia bacterium | reverse complement strand
TTTTTTATTCTTTTTCTTCTACAAGGAAGAAAAGATTCTTTCTTACTTGGAGCAAATCAGGAAAAATAAACTTTAAAGTTTTTTGATCCAAACTTTTTTTCAAAAAAGTTTGGCGGGGAGTGGGGTGGAACCCCACAAAACCCCCGCGTCAGGGTATGGGGCAACGCCCCATAAAGCCCCCGTAAAAGGGGTATGGGGCAAAGCCCCATAAAGCCCCCGTAAAGCGCTCCGTAGCCCTAGCGGCGGGAGCGGCGGTAGCGAAGCGGGCGGATGCCCGTCTTGGCGTAAAAGAGATTGGAAAAATAATGGAGATCGGAATAGCCGAGCTGGGCGGCGATCTGCCCGACGGGAAGATTGGTCTCGGCCAAAAGCACCTTGGCACGGCGAAGCTTCTGACGGAGCTGATAGGCGTAAGGAGTCTCTCCGAAATCCCGCAGAAAGAGCTTTCGGCAGTAATCGGGAGAGCGGAACACCGCCCGCGCAAGCTCCTGCCCCGAAACCATACGAGAGAGATTGGCATCCAGATAGCGCTTCATCAAAAGGGCCTCCGGAGCAAAACGCTCCTCCGCACGGGCCATGGAAAGAGCGGCCACCGCCTCCAAAAAAATACCCTGAAGGCTCGCCTGCACCGCCCGCTCCTCCAGCTCGGAGGAGATCAGCGTCGGGATCCGTCGGAAGGCCTCCCGTAGCCCCGGATCCTCAAAAATGCCCCCCGTGATCCCGTAGGAGTCCAGAATCGCCTCGCACAGAGAGCCGGATACGTTTAAAAAGATCTTCTCGTAAGGGTTCTGCGGGTTGGCATAATACAAATGCGGAACCCCCCTCGGGAGCAGAGTCAAATGCCCCGCCGATACGCTCCTCAGGGCGCCGTCCCACTCCAATACTCCCTCTCCCGAAACCACGTACTCCAATACCACCACCTTGGAAAGGACCCTCTGCATACGATAATCCGCGTCCGGATGCGTTACCCCCGCCATCTTCACGAAAAAGGGCGTCTGCCCCTCATAGGACGAAAAAACCCGCACCGTCTCCTTCAAAATCGTTTTCCTCACTTTTTTTCTTGTTTTATCCCTTTATTCTGGGATTACAACGGATTATAATACAATTATGAAAATAATGCAAGGAGGATTTTGTCATGAAGGACGAAATTATGCGCCTGCCCTCAATACCCTTGATCACGCACGATCCCTTCTTTTCCATCTGGGATCCCAACTTTACCCCTACGGGAGGGGAGACCCGCCATTGGTGCGGCTCGGAGAAGCGGATCCTGGCGGGGATCGAGATCGACGGGAAGAAGATGCGCTACATGGGCACGGGCGGCAACCCCGCAATGCCCCGCAAGGCCGTAGAGGTAACGCCTCTTTCCACCCGCTACCGCTTTGAGGCCCACGGGGTCAGCCTGACGGTGACCTTTACCTCCCCCCTGCTCCCGGACGATCTTGACGTGCTCTCCACCCCCATTACCTACATCCGCTTTCAGGTAGACTTTGTAGACGGGAAGAAGCACAGCGTCGCTCTGAACTTTTCCGCCAACGAAACCTTCGTATACTCGGGAGAGAAGGGGCCGAAGCTCCGCAGTGACGATTTTACCGACGGAGTCCTGAACTACGCTTACCTGGGACAGATGAAGCAAAATCCTCTCTCCGGCTCGGGGGACCACCTGACGCAGGATTGGGGGTACCTGTTCCTGGCCGCCCGTGAGGGTGACGTGCGGAACAATCCCGCTTCCATCGCAAACGCTTTGCGCTTTCTCGTGAAAAAGGACGAGCCCTTTGAGACGACTCTGATGATCGGCTACGACGACGTGGCCGCCATCAACGATTTCGGTGCGCTGCTCCCGGGCTACTGGGCAAGAGACGGCAAGACCATCGTGGAGGCCTTCCGTGAATTTGCGGACCGGGAAGAGGAAATCCTTTCCCGCTGCGACGCCTTTGACAAGGCACTCCTTGCCCAGGCCGAGGCCTTGGGCGGCAAGGACTACGCCCTGATTGTTTCCGCGGCGTATCGCCAGAGCGTGGCCGCACACAAGCTGGTGCAGGATCGGAAGGGAGAGCTCCTCTTTATCTCCAAGGAGAACGACTCCAACGGCTGCGCGGCTACCGTGGACGTCAGCTACCCCTCCGTTCCTCTGTTCCTTCTGTTCTGTCCCGAATTGGTACGGGGGATGCTCCGTCCCATCTTCAAATTTGCACGGATGCCCGTATGGACCTATGACTTTGCCCCCCACGACGCAGGACGCTATCCCGTTATGAACGGACAGATTTACGGGGCCTTTTTGAGAAACAAGTCCTACGCCCACGGGGACACCGTAGCGCCCTATTATCTGTATCCCGCCACCGTCAACGCCTATCGACTCGAGGGGCAGATGCCCGTGGAGGAATCGGGCGATATGATCTTGATGGTCTACGCCGCTTGCTTTGCGGATAAAAACTTCGATATGGCAAGAGAGAATCTGGATCTTTTGAAAAAGTGGAGCCGCTATCTCATCGAGTTTGGGGAGGATCCGGGGGAGCAGCTTTGCACCGACGACTTTGCGGGGCATCTGGCTCGAAACGTGAATCTGTCCGCCAAGGCGATGATGGGCGTTGCCGCTTACTCCAAGATCCTCGAGGCCCTCGGAGAAACGGGCGAGGCCGCCGAGATGTGGGAGAAGGCCAAGGCCATGGCCGATTCCTGGCTGAAGCGCGCGGATCTCGGAACTCACTCTGCGCTGTCCTTTGACGGCACCGGCTGGAGTCAGAAGTACAACCTCGTTTGGGACAAGGTCTTCGGGTGGGGTCTTTTGCCCGAGGAATTCTATCAAAAGGAAATCGCAAGCTATTTGCCCCGCATCAACGAATTCGGCCTGCCGCTGGATTCCCGTGCGACCTATACCAAGTCCGACTGGACGATGTGGGTGGCCGCTATGGCCGAGGATAAAGAAACCTTTACCGCCTTCTGCTCTCCCATGGCCCATTACCTCACCGAGCGCAGAAGCAACGTCCCCTTCTCCGATTTCTACGATACCGTGGACGGCACCTACGATCACTTTGTTGCCCGCAGCGTTCAGGGCGGCATCTTTATGCCTCTTCTGAGAAAGAAGTGGAACGCTTAAACACACACACCCCAAAAAAAGCACCGCTTTTCGCGGTGCTTTTTTGCGTTGCGGGGGGCTTTCGCAGGGCTCCGCCCCGCACCCCAGCGGGGGTTTTGTGGGGTTCCACCCCACACCCCAAACGGGGGTTTTATGGGGCGTTGCCCCATACCCCACCAAAACCTTTTTCGAGAAAAAGGTTTTGGATTCCAAAAAGCTTTCAGGTT
>JAFVYT010000194.1 GCA_017508505.1 Clostridia bacterium | reverse complement strand
TTTTTTATTCTTTTTCTTCTACAAGGAAGAAAAGATTCTTTCTTACTTGGAGCAAATCAGGAAAAATAAACTTTAAAGTTTTTTGATCCAAACTTTTTTTCAAAAAAGTTTGGCGGGGAGTGGGGTGGAACCCCACAAAACTCCCGCTGGGGTGCAGGGCGGAGCCCTGCGGAAAGCCCCCGCATCGGGGTGCGGGGCAACGCCCCATAAATCCCCCCGTTTGGGGAGCCAAAAGCAAAAGCGGGGCATATATTAAGAAGGAAGAGACGAATTTAGAACTATCGGTAGAGTTCACAAAAATTAAACATTTCATTCTACCGATAGTGGACAAATATCCCTTGACTTTCCGTCGCAGGAGGGCTATAATTGACGCAATATGAAAAAAAGAGGTTACTATGGCGCCGAGGACGAAGGCGCCGCGTGACAAAAAGGAGAAACGATTATGAACCGCGTATACAACTATTCCGCAGGCCCTTCGATGCTGCCCCTTCCCGTGCTGGAGCAGGCTGCCTCCGAAATGTGTGATTTCGGCGGCACCGGTATGAGCGTAATGGAGATGAGCCATCGCTCCAAGGCGTACGATGCCATCATCCGCGAGGCCTTTGATACCTTCCGCAGAGTGATGAACGTGCCCGACAACTATAAGATCCTGTTTTTGCAGGGCGGCGCCTCCACCCAGTTTGCGGCAGTACCCCTGAACCTGATGAAAACGGGGAAGGCGGACTACGTGGTCAGCGGCGAATTTTCCGGAAAGGCCTTCAAGGAGGCCAAGAAGTACGGGGACGCGAAGTGCATCGCCTCCAGCGAGGACACCAACTTCGACCGTATCCCGAAATTCTCCAAGGAGGACGTCCGTCCCGACGCCTCTTACGTGCACATCTGCTATAACAACACCATCTTCGGTACCCACTTTGCCGAGATCCCCGATACGGGAGACGTTCCCTTGGTGTGCGATATGTCCAGCTGTATTATGTCCGAGCCCATCGACATTTCGAAATTCGGTATGATCTATGCGGGCGCACAGAAGAACATCGGCCCCGCAGGCCTGACCGTGGTCATCATCCGTGAGGATCTGATCGGCAACGCCCGTCCCGATACCCCCGCCCTTTTGGACTATAAGGTGATGGCGGATGCGGACTCCATGTACAATACGCCCCCCTGCTATGCCATCTACGTGCCAGGCCTCGTATTCAAGTGGGTAGAGGAGCTGGGCGGCGTGAAGAAGATGCAGGAGATCAACGAGAAGAAGGCCGCTCTTCTCTACAAGGCCATCGAGGAGACCAAGCTCTTCCACCTCCACGCAGACAAGGACAGCCGTTCCCTGATGAACGTGACCTTCCGCACGGGAGATGCGGATTTGGATAAGAAATTCGTCGCCGCCGCCGCCGCAAGGGGAATGGTTTCCCTGGCAGGCCACCGCAAGGTGGGCGGTATGCGTGCCTCCATCTACAATGCGATGCCCGTGGCGGGCGTCGAGAAGCTCGCCGCCTTCATCAAGGAGTTTGACGCCGCAGACGGAAACGTCTGAATATTCTGAATAAAAGAATCGAAAAAGGGGTGTACAAAATGAAAATTAAGTTGTATAATAAGATCGCGGCCTGCGGTCTGGAGCGTTTGCCCGGAAATGCCATCGTAGCCGAGGATCTCAAGGATGAGGACGGCATCGTCGTCCGCAGTGCCGACCTCCACGAGGTGGCGTTTCCCGAGAGCCTGAAGGCCATTGCCCGTGCCGGTGCGGGAGTGAATAATATTCCTTTGGATGGATGCACCGAGAAGGGTATCGTCGTGTTCAATACGCCCGGCGCCAATGCCCGCGCCGTGGTGGAGCTTGCCCTTGCGGCATTGCTTCTCACCTCCCGTAAGGTGGGGGACGGTATAGAGTGGGCCAAGACCCTCTCCGGCAATCCCGACGCGCTGAAGCTGGTGGAGAAGGAGAAGAGCCGCTTCGTAGGCCCCGAAATCTACGGGAAGACCCTCGGCGTCATCGGACTTGGAGCCATCGGCGGCGCTCTTGCCAATGCGGCAAGTGCTTTGGGAATGCGCGTTCTGGGCTACGACCCCTACGTTTCCATCGACGCGGCCTGGGCCCTTTCCTCTGAGGTGGAGCGTGTGGAGGAGCTGGACCGCATTTTTGCGGAGAGCGACTACATCACCGTTCACGTGCCCAGCCTTCCCTCGACCCGCGGCATCCTCGGCAAGGACAACATTGCCAAGATGCGCGACGGCGTGCGCCTTCTGAACCTTGCCCGTGCCGACCTCGGCGTGGACGAGGACATTCTGGCCGCTCTGGAGAGCGGTAAGGTCGCCGCATACTTTACGGATTTCCCCACCGGAGCCCTCGCAGGCAAGCCCGGTGTTATCGCAACGCCCCATCTGGGCGCTTCCACCCCCGAGGCCGAGGACAACTGCGCCATGATGGCCTGTGACCAGCTTCGGGACTATCTCGTGTCCGGAAATATTAAAAACAGTGTGAATATGCCCGCCGTCCGCCTTGCCAAGGCAAAGGCAAACCGCGTGGGTATCTTCTATCGGAACGATGCCGAGACCGACGGCGCCGTGATGGCGCTTCTGGCAGGGGCAAGCCTTGCCAAGGGTACCCGCGGTGGCATCGCATACGTGCTGGCCGAGTCCGATACGGCCTTTGACCTTGAAAAAATCAACGCAGTAGGAGGCGTGGTTCGACTTCTCTCCTACTGAAAAAGGAGTTTTTATGCCTCTGAACCGCAGAAAAGAACGAGAGATCGTGTTCCAGATGCTCTTTGCCGCACAGTTTCCCCCGAGGCGGACAGCGAGAGCTTGTTTGAAACCCTTTCCTCCGATTGGGAGGAGGAGGGCGTTACGGAAAGCGAATACATCCGAAGCACCGTTTTCGGAGTCAGAGCGTATGCCGAAGCAGCACGGGAGAAGATCGAGTCCTGCGCAAAGGACTGGAAGGTTTCCCGTTTTTCCAAGACCACTCTTACGGTGCTCCAGCTTGCCATTTACGAGATGGACAAGCGGGAGGACGTCCCGGTGAGAATTGCCATCAACGAAGCGGTGGAGCTTGCCAAGCGCTTTGATGAGGAGGGCGGGCGGAAGTTCGTCAACGGAATCCTGGGCACCTTGGCGGGTAAGTAAGATGGCCCTCGGTGTGCATTTCGGCCTGGATACCAGCAATTATACGACTTCGGCGGCAGGGGTCAGCCCTGCCGGCGAAGTCTTTTGTGCAAAGCGCCCTCTTGCCGTTCCGCAGGGAGACCGTGGAATGAGGCAGAGCGACGCTTTGTTTTGTCATACCCGCGATCTTCCCGAGGTGGTGGCGGAGTGCCTCGAGGCCGCCGCGGGCAGAAGCGTCCTTTCCGTGGGAGCCTCCGAGACCCCGAGACGGGTGGAGGGCTCCTATATGCCCTGCTTTCTGGCGGGGGTGAATGCGGCCAAATGCGCCGCCGCCCTCTTGGGGGTGCCGTACCTTGGCTTTTCCCATCAGGAGGGGCATATCGAGGCCGCTCGCTTCGGCGCGCTTCTGGAGGGGAGGGAGCTTTGCGGGGAGGCGTTTTTGGCCCTGCACCTTTCCGGGGGCACCACGGAGCTTCTTCTGGTGAGGGAGGACGGCTTTCGGTATCGCACCGAGCTGCTTTTCGACACCCTGGACCTGACCTGCGGCCAGCTCATCGACCGATGCGGTGTGGCCCTTGGCCTGCCCTTTCCCGCAGGCGCCCATCTGGAGGCCCTTGCTTTGAAAAGCGAGAAGCGCTATCGGGTGAGGGTGCCGAGGAAGGATACGGGCATCAACCTTTCGGGCTTTGAGAATCAGTTTCGCAGGAGGATGCAGGAGGGGGAGCGCCCCGAGGATCTGGCTAGATTTGTGTTCGACGCGGTGATCGCGGCGGTGACGGCGCTTTTGGAGGCGGCAGGAAGGGAGAGCCTTCCCGTGCTCTTCTCCGGCGGGGTCTCCTCCTCGGCCATTTTAAGAGGGCATTTCTCCTCCGAGCGCTACTTTTTCGCACCCCCCGCCCTTTCGGCAGACAACGCCGTGGGCATCGCCCGCCTGGCGGGAAAAGGAGTATAGAGTGGATACGCGACAAGCCTTGACCGTTACGGGTCTGAACGAATACATCAAGGGGAAATTGGACACGGACCCCATCCTCTCCCACGTTACGGTAAAGGGAGAGATCTCCAATTTCGTCAACCATTATAAAACGGGGCATTTTTACCTGTCCTTAAAGGACGAGGGCGGCGTGATCCGTGCCGTGATGTTCCGTATGAACGTGCAGAGACTGCAGTTTGTCCCCGAAAATGGAATGAAGGTCATCTGCACCGGCCGTGTGTCCTCCTGGGTGAAGGACGGCCAATATCAGCTTTACATTTCCGATATGCAGCCCGACGGCATCGGCGCGCTGTACATCGCCTTCGAGCAGCTCAAGCGGAAGCTGGAGGGAGAGGGGCTCTTCGACCCCGCCTACAAAAAGCCCTTGCCCAAGTACCCCAAGACCGTAGGCATCATCACAAGCCCCACGGGGGCGGCGGTGCGGGATATGATCAACGTCTCGGGGCGGCGCTTTCCCTTGGCAAAGCTGGTGCTCTACCCGAGCCTCGTGCAGGGGCAGGGAGCGCCGGAGCAGCTTGTTCGGGGCATCCGCACCTTCAACGAGCTCTTCCCCGTGGACGTGATCATTCTCGGCCGTGGCGGCGGCTCTCTGGAGGAGCTGTGGGCCTTCAACGACGAGGGCCTGGCCCGTGCGATCTTTGCCTCTCGCATCCCCATCATCTCCGCCGTGGGCCACGAGACGGACTTTTCCATCAGCGACTTTGTGGCGGATCTGAGAGCCCCCACCCCCTCGGCGGCGGCAGAGCTGGCTCTGCCCGAGGCGGGGGAGGTCAAGCGCAAGCTCGGCAACGTCATCGACCGTATGAGCCTTGTGACCGAGGGGCGCATCCGCACCCTTCGCAGTCGGGTGGAGGCGCTGGCAGGGGCAAGACAAATGCAGAATATGATGGCGCTGGTGGACGATCGCCGTATGGCGGTCTCGACGCTGGATCGGGAGATCGAGATCAAGACCGAGCGCATCCTGACCGATAAAAGGAACCGACTTTTGCACCTGACCGCAAGGCTGGAGGCCCTGAGTCCTCTGGCGGTGCTCACCCGAGGGTTCAGCGCCGTCTTTGACGAGAAGGGCAAGACCCTGAGAAGCACCCGGGACCTGAAAACGGGAGAGCGGGTGACCCTGCGTCTTTCCGACGGAAAGGCCACCGCAGAAATTCTGGAGGTAGAAGAACGTGAGTGAAAATAAGAGCTTTGAAGAAATGATCCGCAGATTGGAGGAGATCGTCCGCGCGCTGGACAGCGTGGAGACCCCTCTGGACACCTCTCTTGCCCTGTTTGAGGAGGGGGCGTCTCTGGTGCGTCTTTGCACCGCAAAGCTGGACGAGGCCCAGCAGAAGGTAACGGTCCTGCAAACGGGCGGTCAAGGGGTAACGGAAGCGCCCTTCGCGGGAGAGCGAGCATGAAATTTCCCACGCCCAAGGAGCTTCGGAGCCTTTCCCCTGAGCGGGTGAAGCGACTTTGCGCAGCTCTGCGCGGCTTTTTGGTCAAAAGCGTGGAAAAAACGGGTGGGCATCTGGCCAGTAACCTCGGCATCGTGGAGACGGCCGTGGCCATCCTTCGGGTGACGGATGAGAAGGATCGGGTGGTGTACGACACGGGACACCAGTGCTACGTGCATAAGATCCTCACGGGCAGAGGGGAGGCCTTCGGCACCCTCCGCACCCTCGGGGGCATCTCGGGCTTTCCCCGCATTCGGGAGTCCGAATACGACGCTTTCGGGACGGGGCATTCGGGGACGGGCATCTCTGCTGCCCTCGGCCTGGCCCGTGCCGCCCGCTTGAAGGGGGACACGGGATGGAGCATCGTGGTCATCGGCGACGGTGCCTTCTCCGGGGGAATGGTCTATGAGGCCCTCAACAACATCGAGCCCGAGGATCGGGTCATCATCGTATTAAACGACAATGGAATGAGCATCTCCAAAAGCGTCGGTCGGGTCAAGAGCGCCTTGAACGAGATGCGTACCGCAGGGTACTACCGCTTTAAGGATTCCTTCCGCCGCTCCGTGGAGGGACTGCCCCTTCTGGGGGAGCCTCTGACCCGCCTTGCGGGCGGGGTAAAGCGGGCGGTGAAGCGCCACGCCCTGCCCATGGGCAATCTCTTTGAGCAGCTCGGTCTGCACTATTACGGCCCCGCGGACGGAAACGACGAGGAGACGGTGGAGCTGCTTCTTCGGGAGGCGAAGAAGAACGATCGCCCCTCCATCATCCATCTTTGTACCAAAAAGGGCTACGGCTATGCCCCTGCTATGGAAAATCCCGGCCGCTTTCACGGCATCAGCCCCGCAGGGGAGAAAAAGAAGGAGGGCAAAAGTGCCTCCTGCGCCTTTGGAGACGCCCTTTGCCGCCTCGGGCAGGAGGATGAGAGAGTCCTTGCCATCACCGCCGCCATGGGGGACGGGGTGGGGCTCGACGGCTTTGCCAAGCTCTTTCCGAAGCGCTTTTTCGACGTGGGCATCGCAGAGGAGCACGCCATGACCTTCGGTGCCGCCTTGGCGGCGGCAGGTCAGCGGCCCGTCTTTGCGGTGTATTCCACCTTTTATCAGCGGGCGGTGGATCAGCTTCTCCACGATGCCGCCCTGCAGGAGCTTCCCTTGGTGCTGGCGCTGGACCGCGCCGGGATCAGCGGGGAGGACGGGGCGACCCATCACGGGCTTTTTGATCTGCCCCTGACCCTTCCCATCCCCGGGGTACGGGTAACGGCTCCGGTCAGCGAGGGTGAATTGGAGCGACATTTGCGTCACGGGCTTGCCCGAGAGGACGGCCCCACGGTGATCCGCTATGCCAAGGGCCCCTTTGACGAGGAGGTCGCGGCGGCCTTTCCCGGTCGGGCGGACGTGGAGTGCCTTTCCTTTGGGGATGCACCCCGGGTGAGCGTGGTGACCTTCGGTCGGGTGACGGCACGGGTGCTGGAGGCCTGCCGCAGGGCTTGGGAGGCGGGAATCTCTACCCGCATTTTGCGCTTTGGAGTCTTAAAGGGCTTCGACCGTGAGGCGGTCGCGGCACTCTTTTCCCCCTCGGATCGGGTCCTCTTCGTGGAGGAGGGGATTCTGGAGGGAGGCTTTTCCCAAAGCATTGCGATGCTGATTATGAGTCGGGGGCTGACTCTGCCCACTGCCTTTTTGGGGGTGGAGGACCGATTTTTGCCCCACGGGGACACGGAACGTCTTTTGGATCTGGCGGGTCTGTCCTCGGAACACATCGGAAAGGAAATGGAACGCCTTGCCAAGATTGGATCTGTATCTGGCTGAGAAGGGGCTTGCCCCCAGCCGCTCCCTGGCCGCACGGCTTGTGCGGGAGGGGAGCGTGACGGTGAACGGCACCGTGGCAAAAAAGCCGTCCCTTCCCGTGGAGGAGGGGGCTCGGATCGAGGTGGGGGATTCCCCCCTGACCCGCTACGTCTCCCGCGGGGGACTGAAGCTGGAGGCCGCGCTGGACGCTTGGGGGATCGATCCCGAGGGGCTGGATTGCGCGGACATCGGTGCGTCCACGGGAGGATTTACCCACGTGCTCCTTTCCCGAGGGGCGCGGCGGATCTATGCGGTGGATTCGGGCACGGATCAGCTTCATCCCACCCTTCGGGAAAGGCCGGAGGTCGTGTCTCTGGAAAACGTCAACGCACGCACCCTGAACGAGGGGCTCTTCGGGCAGGTGGATCTTGTGGTGATGGACGTTTCCTTCATCTCTCAGACCCTTTTGTACCCTGCGGTGAAACGGATCCTGAAGCCCGAGGGAACCTTCGTTGCCCTGATCAAGCCTCAGTTTGAGGTGGGTCGGGAGCATCTCGGCTCCGGGGGCATCGTCCGCAGCGAAAAAGCGCGGCAGGCCGCGCTGGACAGGATCGCCGCGGCCGCGAGAGCAAACGGTCTGCGGCTTTGTGCCGTGATCCGCTCTCCCATCGAGGGAGGCGACGGCAACGTGGAATATCTTGCTCATTTTACCTTTGAAAGAAAAAAGGAGGAGCGCGAATGAAGCGAATCGGACTGTATCCCAACGCAAAGCGGGATTCCGGCCTTCAAGGCACGCGGGAGGTGATCCGCACCCTGAGGGACTGCGGCGTCTCCTTTTATGCTCCCTTGGCCTTTTCCGAGGCGCTGGCGGAGGAGAAAAAGGTGCATTTTGTTTCCGAGGAGGCCCTTTTTCGGGAGAGCGAGTGTCTCGTGACCCTCGGGGGAGACGGCACCATTCTCTCCGTAGCGCGGCGGGCCGCCGAGCAGGATCTGCCCATTTTCGGCATCAACCTCGGCCACGTGGGCTTTATGGCTGCCTTGGAAAAGAATCAGATCGGACGGGTGAGAGCCTTGGCCGATGGGGATTTCTTCGAGTCCTCCCGTATGCTTCTGGACTGCGCCGTGAACGGCAAGCGCACCCTCTCCGCCTTGAACGAATTGGTCATCGCGCCGGAGCGGGGCTTCCATATTGTGGAGCTGTCTCTTCTGGCGGGAGAGAAAAAGCTCTGCGACTTCCGTGCCGACGGGCTCATCTTCAATACCCCCACGGGCTCCACGGGCTACGCCTTTTCCGCAGGGGGCGCGGTGATGGACGCGGAGTACGACGCCATCGGCGTCAAGGCCATCTCCTCGTATCTTTTGGTCAATGCCCACCATATGATCTTTCGCCCCGAGACGGTGTTCACCGCTCTGGGCTGTCGCAGTGAGGATTCTGCCGTCACGGTCTGCGCCGACGGGCGCGAGACAAGCGTGATCGGGGAGGGGGACGTGGTGACCATCTCCCGCTCACCCCATCGGGTGCGGCTGTACACGCTGGAGCCGAGAAGCAATCAGGAAGTATTCTTCCGTAAATTTTAGGAGTCAACATGAAAAACGACCGTCAACTCAAGATTCTGGAGATCGTCTCCGAGCAGGAGATCCGCACCCAGGAGGAATTGATCCTTGCCCTGCGCCATCACGGCTTTGTGGCCACGCAGGCCACCGTCTCCCGTGACATCAAGGAGCTGCACCTGCAAAAGGTGACCACTCCCGACGGAGGCATCAAGTATTCCGTGGACGCCGCTCCCAAGGGGCACGCGCCGGACACCCTGGAGCGCTATCGGAACGTTCTGACTCACGTTTTGCTGTCTGCGGTGCCTGCAGGAAACATCGGCGTGGTCAAGACCCTCTCGGGAACGGCCAACGCCGCCGCCGCGGCGCTGGAGTCCAATCGGGATTTTCCCGAGATCATCGGCACCCTCGCGGGGGACGACACCCTTCTGGTGCTCTTTTCCGGGGAGCGCCTCGCCTTTGACTTTTGCCGCAGGATCAATGCGGATTACATCAAAAACTGACCTTCGGAGTCTGATATGCTCACCAATCTTTACGTTTCCGACCTTGCGCTGATCCGACGCCTTTCGGTGGATTTCCATCGGGGCTTTTCGGTTTTGACCGGACAGACCGGCGCGGGCAAGAGTCTGGTGCTGGACGCCATCCGCATCTTCTTTCTGCCTCGTGGCGCTGCAGAGCTGGTGCGGGAGGGGGCAGAGCGTCTGGAGGTTTCCCTTTTCTTCAGCGAGATCGGCCCCGAGGCGGCCGCGGCGCTGTCGGACTTTTTCTCCTCTGAGGAATTGGAGGAGGGGGTCACCCTCAGCCGCACCGTCACCCGTGAGGGAAAGAGCACCTGCCGTGCAGGGGGACGGGTTGTGCCCTTTGCCAAGGCGCAGGAGCTGGCCCGGGTGCTGATCTCCTTCCACGGCCAGCACGCCGCAGGGGGTCTTCTGGAGGAAAAGAACCATCGGGAGTATCTGGACGCGGCGCTCCCCGCGTCGGGCAAGACCCTTCTTGCCGAGTACGAGGCCGCCTTTGAGGCTTACACGGCGGAAAAGCGCCGTTTAGAGGAGATGAAAGCCCTTCGGGGGAACGAGGAGGAAACCCTTGCGCTCCTTGACTTTCGGATGCGGGAGATCGCACGGGTCAAGCCCAAAATCGGGGAGGACGAGGAGCTGGAGGCAAGGCTTGCCTCTCTCCAAAAGGGCGAAAAGCGCCACGGGATTCTATCCGTAGCCTCCCGCGCACTGTCCGGTGGGGAGCGGGGTCGCGGCGCCGCCTTTCTTGTAGAGGCCGCCGCCGCAAAGCTTGCGGGACTCGGTCAGGAGGATCCCTTATACGAGATTTCCGCCAAGCTCTACGACGCCCTCGAGACCGTCCGCGAGGCGGCGGACGAGGTGTCCTACCGTCTGTCGGAAATGGGTCAGGAGGATCCCGCCGAGGCGGCGGAGACCATCCGCGCCCGTCTCGATGCCCTCTATAAGCTGAAATTGAAATACGGGGGAAGTCTGGAGGCGGTTGTGGCCGCTTACGGAGAAATGAAGGAAAAAAAGGAATTGACACTTTCCCTGAAAGATGATATAAAAAGAGCAACGGTGCGCTTGGAGGGGCTGGAAAAGACGCTTCGGGAGAAGGGAGAGGCCCTCTCGGAGGCAAGACGCGCCGTAGCGCGGCGCCTGGAGGATCAGATCCACTCGGTGCTGGCGTTTCTGGATATGCCTCGGATGCGCTTTTTTGCGGAGATCACGCCCACCTCACCCACCCGCCACGGGGCCGATCAGGTGCGCTTTCTGCTTGCGGCCAACGTGGGCGAGGGCACCAAGTCCCTTTCTAAGGTGGCCTCGGGGGGAGAGCTTTCCCGTATTATGCTGGCCCTGCAGCTCAAGCTCGGCAGGGGACGGGACGCGGACACCCTGATTTTTGACGAGGTGGACACGGGCATCAGCGGTGCCACCGCCCAGAAGGTGGGCATCGCCCTTCGCACCCTCTCGCAGACCAAGCAGGTCTTCTGCGTGACCCACTCCGCGCAGGTCTCCACCTTGGCCAACGAGCGCTTTTTGGTGGAAAAGACGGAGCGGGACGGCAGAACGGAAACGAGCGTGCGCCTCTTGGACGAGAAGGAAAGCCTGGAGGAAAACGCACGGCTTCTGGGAGGGGCCACCGTGACGGAAAAGGCACGGCAGGCCGCAGAGAATCTCCGCCTTTTGGGGCTGGAGGAATGGAACAAATGGAAGGACACGGTCCTTTGAATACAAACGTAGGAAGAAAGGTTTTGTTATGGGAATTTACGAAGAACTGCAAGAAAGAGGGCTGATCGCCCAGGTAACGGACGAAAGTGAGATCCGCGAGCTGCTCAACTCCGGCGGTGCCCGTTTTTATATCGGCTTTGACCCCACGGCAGACTCTCTCCATTGCGGCCATTTTATGGCGCTTTGCCTGATGAAGAGACTGCAGATGGCAGGGAACAAGCCCGTCGTTCTCTTGGGCGGCGGCACCGGCTACATCGGGGATCCCTCGGGCAGAAGCGATATGCGCTCTATGCTCAGCCCCGAGACCATTGAGCACAACTGCGCTTGCTTCAAAAAGCAGATGGAGCGCTTCATCGAGTTCGGGGAGGATAAGGCCATTCTGGTCAACAACGCCGACTGGCTCTTGAAGCTCAAATACATCGACCTGCTTCGCGAGGTGGGGGCGTGCTTCTCCGTGAACAATATGCTCCGCGCCGAGTGCTACAAGCAAAGAATGGAGAAGGGTCTGTCCTTCTTGGAATTCAACTATATGATCATGCAGTCCTACGACTTCTATTACCTCTCCAAGGAGTACGGCTGTAATATGCAGTTCGGCGGGGACGATCAGTGGTCCAATATGCTCGGGGGTACCGAATTGATCCGCAAGAAGACGGGCAAGGACGCCTACGCCATGACCATCACCCTCCTGCTCAACTCCGAGGGGAAGAAGATGGGCAAGACCCAGTCCGGCGCCGTTTGGCTGAACCCCGAAAAAACCAGCCCCTTCGACTTTTACCAGTATTGGAGAAACGTGGGAGATGCGGACGTGATCAAGTGCATCCGTATGCTCACCTTCCTGCCTCTCGATGAGATCAAAAAAATGTCCTCCTGGGAGGGCAGCCAGCTCAACGAGGCCAAGGACATCCTTGCCTATGAGCTCACCACCCTCGTCCACGGAAAGGAGGAGGCCGACAAGGCCCGCGAGGCCTCCAAGGCGCTCTTCGGCGGCAGCGGCGTTTCCGCCAATATGCCCACTCACACTCTTTCCGATGCCGATTTTACCGACGGCGTGGTGAACGTGATGGATCTGATGGTGAAGGCGGGGCTTTGTGCCTCCAAGGGCGAGGCGCGCCGTCTCATTCAGCAGGGCGGTGTGACGGTCTGTGACAAGAAGGTCACGGACATCGGAACGAATTTTGCTCCCGAGGATTTTGGCGGGGAGTTCATTCTCCGCAAGGGCAAAAAGGTCTTTATCAAGATTACCAAGTGAGGATGAAAAATGAAGTATTCCACTCTGACTTTTCCGGATATTTACCGCATTACCCTTCCTTATAAGGATATTTTCACCACCGTGGTCATCCTGCGCACCCCCGAGGGGGACGTAATGCTGGATGCCGCAAGCTACGACGAGGACATTACCGACACCGTGCTCCCTGCGCTTGAGGAGCTGGGGGTGACGCGGGAGAGCCTGAAGCATCTTGTGATCTCTCATAATCACGGGGATCACGCAGGGGGCCTTGCGGCCTTTTTGAAGGCCTTCCCCGAGGTGGAGGTGCTTTCCGGCTCTGCATCCCTTGCGGAAAAGCACCCCGAGGCAAACGTCCGTGCGCCTCTTGCGGGGGAGCTGCTTCTGGGCTGTCTTGAGGTCGTTTCCATTCCCGGGCACACGCAGGACGCCGTGGGTCTTCTGGATCGCCGCAGTGCCACCCTCGTTTCGGGGGATGCTCTGCAGCAGTTCGGCATCTTTGGCTCGGGCAAGTGGGGCTCCAACATTCGCTATCCCGCTCTCCACCGCAAGGCCGTGCGGGCGCTGATGGAAAAGGACGTGAAGGGCATCCTTTCCGCTCACGATTTCCATCCCGTGGGGCAGTTTGCCCATTCCGCCGAGGAGGCGCACGCCTTTATGGAGGCCTGCCTTGAGAGCCTTGACCGCATCGAGGCCTTCGATCTGGCCCATCCCGGTCAGGATAAGGAGGACGTGGCCGCCGCCTACAACGCCGAGGGTACCCTGCCCACCGTGGGCGCACACGTATTCGCCGCGCTGGAGCGTGACCGCACCGAGGCAAACGCCTGACGAAAGGGGCTGTAAAAAAACTTGAGTTTTTTTACAGCCCCTTTTAAGGGGATAGGAAAAAAGATGCAGAACGGACAAACTGAGCAAAAAGCAAGGTTTACCTTGCTTTTTGGTTACCCGAAGGCGTACAAAGGTACGTCGAGTGGCGAAGCTTGTTCGTAGCAAAAAATGCGTTTTTTTATTGTTTTTATCAAAAAAAGGGGATTCTTCGGACGTTTTATTCCAAAGAATCCCTTTTGTTTTTTAGGAATCGGCGGTCTGCGCTTTTTTTTACATCCCCTTTGTATGCCGGGGCGCGGGGCGGAGCCCTGCAAAGCTACGCGTCGGGGAATGGAGCAAGGCCCTGCGGCGCCTCCTTGCAAGCCCGTCAAAGGGCGGAATAAGTTTCTATTGATTTTTTTTAACAAATGTGTTACAATAGCGTGAAAAGAAGTGAAATTTATCGTTTCGAACCGTTTAAGCGGGGATGGAAGAAAGGATTTTGCCCATGTCAAACAAGATTTTGGTTGTGGACGACGACTTCAACATTTGTGAGGTTTTAAAGCTGTATTTGGAAAATGACGGCTATGAGGTCAAATGCGCCAACGACGGCGTGGAAGCGGTTGACGTATTCAAGATCTTCGATCCCGACTTGGTGCTTTTGGACATTATGATGCCCAAGAAGGACGGCTGGCAGGTCTGCCGCGAGATCCGTGAGCAAAGCGCGAAGCCCATCATTATGCTTTCCGCCAAGGGGGAGGTGTTTGATAAGGTGCTCGGTCTGGAGCTGGGTGCGGACGACTTTGTGGTGAAGCCCTTTGATATGAAGGAGGTCGCCGCCCGCATCAAGGCCGTTTTGCGCCGCTATCACACCAGAGAGGGCTTTAACAACGACGAGGTCATCTGCTTTGACAATCTGGAGATCTCCAAGCAAAAGTACGAGCTGAAGCTGGCGGGGAAGGTCGTAGACGTTCCTCCCAAGGAACTGGAGCTTCTGTATTTCTTAACGTCCAACTATAACCGCGTATTCACCCGCGACCAGCTTTTGGATCGGGTGTGGGGCTTTGATTATGCGGGCGAATCCAGAACGGTGGACGTCCACGTGAAGCGCCTGAGAGAGAAGCTCGAGGGTGTCAGCGACAAGTGGATGCTGAAAACGGTCTGGGGTGTCGGATACAAATTTGAACTTCTCTGATCTTACATAAGAACGGTGAGGTTTTCGGTCTCTGCGTTTTCGTGGCCGGGAACGCAGAGATTTTTCTTTCTGATGAAAAAAAGGAGGGGGTTCCGTGAAGAAAGGCTTTTTCCGATATGCGCTTTTGTTTTTCGCGGTGTATCTTGTCATTTGTCTCTCCCTCGGGCTTTTCGTCAAGGGCTATCTGGACCGCTGGTCTCTGGCGGAGGAGGAGCGGCTTCTGGAAAAGAGTGCCGCCGTCCTGCAAAACGAGATCACCACGATGATGGAGCTGACCGGGCAGGACTTTCAGTATTTGCTGGAAA
This sequence comes from Clostridia bacterium, assembly GCA_017508505.1. The sequence continues at coordinate 6,019 of JAFVYT010000194.1, read as the reverse complement.
ATAAGAGCGAGCTGATCTACGCCGCGCTGGAGGCCCAGCGGCAAAGCGGTGAGATGGGGCTGTTTTTGACCGACCGCGGGGGAAAGATCCTCCTTGCCACCCACGGGGCTCCCATGGGCTCCCTGACGGACAAGGCTCTGTCTGCCGCCACGGAAAACGCCCGGGAGGGCATCAGCTACCGCACGGATCTGGACAGCTTTTACAAGACCGAGCGCCTGTGCCGTACGGTGGTATTGGAAAAGGAGCATTCGGATACCCTCCGTCAGAGGGTGGGCCTCATCGTGCTGTCCCTGCCCAACGACGTTGACGGCACCGTTTCCAAAACGGTTCCGACGGTTTTGATGGGAGGGCTTTTGATCCTCGGGGTCTTTCTCGGGCTGGGGATTCTTTTGGTGGAGCTGCGCTTCCTTGCGCCTCTGCGCCGGTTGGACAAGGCGGCGGAGGCCTACGCCAAGGGAGACTTCCGCCACCGTCTGTCGGAAAAGGGAAGCGGGAGCCTGACGCCGCTTTTTCGCACCTTCAACCAGATGGCCGACACGGTGGAAAAGAACGAAGCGGTTCGCCAGACCTTCGTTTCCAACGTGTCCCACGACCTGCGCACCCCCTTGACCACCATTTCGGGCTTTGTGCAGAATATGCTCTGCGGGGCGATCCCCCCGGAGAAGCTTCCCCATTACTATAAGATTATTCTGGACGAGGTCAACCGTCTTTCCCGCTTGGTGCAGACCCTTTTGGAGACCAGCCGTATGACTGCGGGAGAGCGAAAATACAATATGGCACCGATGGATCTGTGCGAATTGGCACGGGTCACCCTGCTTTCCTTCGAGAAGCGTCTGGAGGAAAAGGAGGTGGAGGTGATTTTCTTTTCCTCGCAGGATTCCCTTTGGGTGGAGGCGGACAGTGACGCCATCCAGCAGGTGGTGTATAATTTGATGGACAACGCCATCAAATTCACCCCGGATAAGGGAAAGATCTCCGTGGAGATCACCACGGGAGAGAAGAAGGCCTTCTTTGCTTTGACCAACTCCGGGGAGGGCATTCCCGAGGAGGAGCTGCAGCATCTCTTCGACCGATTCTATAAGTCCGACCGCAGTCGCGGGCTGGACAAAAAGGGAATGGGTCTGGGGCTCTTCATCGCAAAGTCGGTCATCGACGCGCACAAGGAAGAGATCTGGGTGGAGTCCAAGCGGGGCTCCTATACCCAATTTGTGTTCTCCCTGCCCCTGACGCGGCAGGTGAAAAAGAGAAATGCGGCCTTGCCGCAGGAGTAAAGGGCAGTTATGGACGATAAGAAACGAACGGAAGAAAAGGACGAGGAGGTCAAGCGCTTCGGCGGCTACTCCTCCCGTCACCAATACGAAACCAAAAAAGGCAGGACGGTGCTTGCGGTGCTGCAGGGAGCACTCCTTGTGGCGCTCATCTGCTTTCTTGCTTTGGGCGGCGTGCTTTTGGTGAAGTGGTACCGCTCCTCGGACCGACTTGCGGGAGAGGGCAGTGGGGGCGCCATCAAGGTGCCCACCCAGAGCGAGCTTGCGGCCCTGGAGAAGGAGCCCGCGGCAATGCTGCGGGAGGTGAATCCCTCCTTGGTCACGGTGGAGGTCGTTCTGGAGGACGGAACGAGCCGCTACGGCTCCGGAACGCTGGTGTCTCAGGACGGCTACGCCGTTTGCTCCTCCACGCTGTTTGACAACTCCGTCGGGATCATGGAAATGCTTGGCCACACCGCTGAGGGCATGAGCTATCCCGTTCTGGAGGAGGGGGAGATTCGGGAATTGGGCCTGACCCTGATCCGTTTGGAGGGCAACTACGGCTGTACTCCCGTGCCTGTGGGGAACGTGGCCTTTCTGGAGAGGGGCGAGACCCTCTTTGCCGCCGCGGCAGGCCACGTGAAGGAATTTCCCGGCACCGCCCTTTCCGGGGTGGTGGCCTCTACCGGCTACAGCGTGAAGGTGACCCAAGGGGAGACCTCCGTTTCCGTGCCGGTGACCTTCCTTGACATCTCCCCCAACGAGACTCTCTACGGGGCTCCCGCGGTGGATCTGACGGGCAGCGCCATGGGCATCATCACCTCTGCGGTGAAGAGCCCCTACGGTGACCTTGCGGCGATGGTGTCCATCCACGCGGTCTATACCCTCATCAACGATATGTATTCCGAATAAGGAGAAGCGATGAAGCTCAACGAAAACATCAAGGTGCTTCCGGAGTCGGGACTCTCCATCAAAAAGAGAGTCGGTGAATATCTCATTCAGGCTCCCGATGCCACCCTGATCCGTCTGGATCAATCTCTGATGAATATGCCCCTGCCTCCCAAGGTAACGGAGGAAATGAAAAAGGCCGTGGACGAGGTGGCCGCCCCCTTCGGGGTACGGCTCAACAGCCCCTGGAGCGGCTACGCCAGCCTCAAGAAGCGCATTGCGGAGCATCTGGCCTCCTTCGGTGCGGCGGTGGACGAGAGCGAGGTGTTCATCACCTCGGGTCTGGAAAGCGCACACTCCTGCGTGGCACAGCTTTTTGCTTCGGAGAATACGGTGCTCCTGCCCGACCCCTCGGAGCGAAATCTGATGGAGCTCCAGCGCTGTCTCGGACGCAATCTCATCTTCTCCCGTGCCAAGGCGGAAAACGGCTTCGTGCCTCTGCCCGACGGAGAGGGGGAGTGCGTGGTGTACCTTGCCAATCCCAATCCCGTCACCGGCGCGGTGATGGATCGCAAGACCCTCGGGGCTTGGGTGGACTACGTGAAGGAGCAAGGGGGTGTCATCATCCACGATGCGTCCCTTTCCGAGTATGTGGATCGGGAGGACGTGCCCCACTCCATTTTTGAGATCGAGGGCGCACGGGACTGTGCCATCGAGCTGTTTTCCTTTGAAAAGGGCTACGGTGTGCGGGAATTGAAGATCGCCTACGTGGTCATCCCCTCCTGTCTGGAGCGGGACGGAGCCCGTCTGCGGGATCTTTGGTGTGCCCGTCAGCCCGCCACCGCCACACCCCCGAGCTTTGTGATGCAGCGCGCCGCGGAGATGCTCTTTTCTCCCGAGGCGCGGGAGGGCACGGGGAAGATCCTCCATCGGATCAAAAAGGTCGGCCGCACCCTGTCCGAGGGACTCAGCCGTGCAGGCATCCCCAACGTGGGCAGCGAGAGCAGCCCCTTCATCTGGGCCCAGTGTCCCCGAGAGATGAGCGCCTGGCAGTGCTTTGACCTGCTTTTGGAGAAGGCACGGGTGGTGGTCACCCCCGGCTCCCTCTTCGGCTACGGCGGAGAGCGCTATTTTCGCCTGACCGCCTTCGGAATGCCCGACGAGGCTGCGGAGGCCGCCCTGCGCATCGAGGCCCTCTTCCGAGGCGATCCTGCCCCCACCGACCCCGCCGAGGAGGAGAAAAAAGCCGCCGCCATGCTCTTTTCCGAGGAATAAGGGGCGAATCTTTGTGAAAATGGAATAAGATTTTCCACTCTTGTTTGTCATTTGTAACGAAAAAGAGAAAAAGAGGCGTGCACGACTTGCGAAAATGGGAAAAAGAAAGTATAATGTAATTGTGAAAATATTATGAAGAAGGGGAACCTTCTTTCAGGAGGAAATCATGAAACTCAACCGCAGATCGATTCTTGCTGTGTTTGCGATGATGCTGGCAGTGGCTCTTCTGATGCCGTGCCTCGTGTCCTGCGCAGGTGAGGAAGCCGCGAAGACCGATGCACCCGCCTCTGAGGAGACGGCAAGCGCTCCCGCCAATACGGCTCCCGAGGCTCCGGAGCAGACCGCTACCGCAGGTGGCAGTTCCACCCCCGGCAGTGACTACATCCCCCCCGAAAACTACATCAATTATGAAAATGCACCCGCGCTCCAGACCACGCCCAACTCCGGCGGTGCCGGCTCTATGGTGGTGGCAGGCGGCGCAGGCGGTCTCAGCGACGCAGGTCTTGCGGAGGCCATCGGAAAGAACCCCGCTCTGGCAGGGACTCCTGCGACCAGACGTGCCGCCGCAGAGGGCGCAATGCGTAAAATGCTGACCGTGCTCTGGACGCCCGCTCTGGATACTACCTACAGCTACAACGCCGCGGCTTACTCCGATGCGGACACGGTAGACGAGACCGAGTTTGCCAAGAACCAGATCACCCTGAAGAAGGGTAAGATCTATCAGGGACTTCCCTATACCCTGGGCTCCGCTTCTCTGGAGGCCTTCCTTTACGGCACCACCTATTCCGGCGGTGTCTATACCAAGGCGCTGACCTCCAAGATGCTCTCCGGCTCCTCCACGGTCTCTGCCCGTCTCGGCGTAGATGACGTGGATGCCCTCGCTTGGGCTTGGGCCGCTGTTTCTCCCAGCGCAAAGTTTATCTCTACAGAGACCATGGTCGCCAGAAACGGTGTTGTCTTCCTGGGCGATTTGGTCCTTCCCGCCGAGGCAGCAGAGTCTTTGGACGGTCTGACCGACGATATCATCGTCGCCAATGGTGAAAAGGCGCTCCTTGAGGCTTATGCCAAGCTGCAGAAGGCCGACGGTCTTGTGAGCGATACCGGTGCGGACGGACACGCCATGATGGTGGTTTCCGTTTCCATTTCCTACAATCCCGACGGATCCATCAACCCCGACCTGAGCTACGTTACCCTTCTGGAGCAGACCGATGCCAACCTCGTTGCCTTCGAGGCACTCTCCGACACGGAGAAGGCCGCTGTCGCCTCCAAGACCCTCGTGATCGGCGGCGTTGACGTGAAGTACAGCTTCCGCGAGCTGATCGACGGTGCCTTTGTGCCCGTAAGCTGTGAGGAGCTGGAGCTGACCGGCGCTCTGGAGCCCGTTTATCAGGGAGACAGCTATCGCAGCAACTTTGAGTATACCAAGTCCCACATCTACGCAGGCACCATTCAGGCCAACCGCCGCTTCGTTTCTCTCAATCAGGTGATCGTGGATGCGGACGGCAACGAGGTGATCAATACCACCCTGATCCCCACCGAGGCTTCCGTGGGCGGTAACACCTTTAGCTTTGCGATGTCCGCTTGGAACGCCGCCTCCGAGGCGACCCGTTGCTACGGCAGTCCCACGCTGACCGCGCTGGCCAAGGGCAAAACCTACACCCTGACTCTGACTGCACGCCTTGCCACCGGCGAGACGGTAACCTACAGAAATTACTCCTTCACCTACTAAAGGCGAATCAAAAAACGGCTCCTTCGGGAGCCGTTTTTTCTATAGACAAGCGTTGCAAAATGTGATACAATGGGAAAACCGATTGAGAAAGGGAGGTGTGTGCTTGGCTACGCTTTGGCAGGTTTGTCTGGTCTTTTTTGTGTCGATGGTGCCCGTTTTGGAGCTGCGCGGCTCGATCGTTTTGGCGGCGACCTTCGGGATGAGCCCGTGGCACGCGCTGCCCATTTCGCTTTTGGGGAATATCCTCCCCGTTCCCTTTATCATTCTCTTTTCCCGCAAGGTGTTCCGATGGATCCGTCACCGCTTTCCCAAATATGATCATTTGGTGGATCGCCTGGAGGCCAAGGGAAAAAGCAAGGCCGACGTTCTGGACAAGGGCATCTTTTGGGGGCTTCTCATTTTCGTGGGGGTCCCGCTTCCCGGGACGGGGGCTTGGACGGGGGCGCTCATTGCGGCGATGCTCGATGTCCGCCTGAAGAAGGCTTTCCCTCCCATTGCTCTGGGTGTTTGCAGTGCGGGACTCATTATGCTGACCCTATCCTATTACATCCCCGGCCTTTTCTTCTGAAAGAGAGGCTTTACGGGGCTTTGTGGGGTTTCACCCCACTCCCCACCAAACTTTTTTGAAAAAAAGTTTGGATCAAAAAACTTCAGGTTTATTTTTCTAATTTGCTCTAAGATAGAAAGCAAGTTTTTTCGTTGAATTGTACTCTTCAAGTCGCGCCTTATCTTTTTTGAAAAAAAGTTTGGGTCAAAAAACTTTAAAGCTATTTTTTCTTCTTTTCCCCCGAGAAGAAAGCAAGAAAAGACCTCACGGTTTTGTGAGGTCTTTCTTATTGAAAAAACTCTAAAGTTTTTTGGGAGGTTTGGAACCCTTTTT
>JAFVYT010000193.1 GCA_017508505.1 Clostridia bacterium | reverse complement strand
CCTTTACCTACGAGCACGACTATTCGGTACAGAAGGTGCTGGACGAGATCGTGGGGGGCGTCGGCGGTGGCGGCAAAAAGATTGATTGACAGATAGGAGACGGATATGAAAAACATTTTGGTTTTAGGCGGAACGGGCGCCATGGGCAGATACGCCGTACCCGAGCTGTTGCGATTGGGTTTTTTCGTGGACGTAGTTGCCCTGGACGAGCCTGAGATCACCCACGAGCATCTGACGGCAAGCATTGCCAATGCCATGGACGATGCGTGGCTGACGGAAAAGATCACGAAAACGCGCTTTGACGTGATTCTGGACTTTATGAGCTATACCCTGCCCCAGTTTCGGGTAAGAGCGCCCCTCTTTTTGGAAAACACGGATCAGTATATGTTCCTTTCCAGCTGTCGGGTGTACGCCAACGAGGAGGTCCCCGTTCGGGAATCCTCCCCCCGCCTCATCGACGTTTGCAAAAACGCGGAGTACCTGCAGTACGTAGAAAAGGAGTACTCCCTTTTCAAGGCGGCAGAGGAAAACCTCCTCACCGAATCGGGTAAGAAAAATTGGACCATCATTCTTCCCGCCACCACCTATTCCACGGGCAGAGCACAGCTGGTAACCCTGGAGGCAGGCACCTTCGTTTCCCGTGCCTTTGCGGGAAAGCCGGTGGTGATTCCCATTCAGGCAAAGGAGAAGCCCGCCACCATGTCCTGGGCGGGAGACGTAGGCGTGATGATCGCCCGACTTGCAGGTAAAAAAGAAGCCTTGGGCGAAAAATACATCGCCGCTACCGCCGAATACAACACCTGGGGCGAGATCGCCGAGATCTACCGTGAGCTGATCGGGCTGGAATACGAATGGGTGGACCAGGAGGAGTATCTGCAGATTCTATCCAAGGATCGGGACAAGATTTCTCCCTTCGTACGGTGGCAGCTGGAATACGCGCGGCTCTTCGACCGCATCACCGACAATTCCAAAATTCTCGCCGCCACGGGGATGAAGCAGGAGGAGCTGACAAGCTTCTACGACGGGATGAAGATGGAGCTTGCAAAGCTCACCCCCGAAAATCTCCGCATCGACAAGATCCGCGCACGCGTCAACCAGCGTATGGATGAATACTTTGCAAAAAAAGAGGAGGAAGCAAAATGAAAGCAATGCTCATCGACAACGATAAAAACCTGGTCTGGAGCGAGGTCCCCTATCCCACCATGGGCAAAGAGGACGTGATCGTCAAGATCCGCGCCGCCGCCCTGAACCGTGCCGACCTTCTTCAGAGAGAAGGAAAATATCCCTCCCCTCCCGGATGCCCCGAATGGATGGGACTTGAGATCGCAGGTGAGATCGTTTCCGTGGGAGAAACCGTGAAAAAGTGGAACGTCGGTGACAAGGTCTGCGCCCTCCTGGGCGGTGGCGGCTACGCCGAATACGTTGCCGTCAAAGAGGATATGCTGATGCCCGTTCCCAAGGGGCTTTCCATGGCAGAGGCCGCCGCCCTGCCCGAGGCCTACGCGACCTCCTACTTAAATCTTTTCATCGAGGGTCATCTGGAAGCAGGTCAGACCGCCTTCATCCCCGCAGGTGCCAGCGGATTGGCAAGCGTTGCCATCCCTATGGCAAAGGCCTTCGGCGCAAGAGTCGTCACCTCGGTGCTATCCGACGAGATTGCGAAAAAGATCAAGCCCTTGGGCGCCGATGTGATCATCAATTCCACCACGCAATGCGTGGAGGAAATTCTGAAACAGGAAGAAGAAAACGGAACTCCCGTTGCCGTTTCCATGGACTGCCTCTCCGGAGAGACCCTGGGAAAGAGTCTGCCCTATATGGCACGGGGCGGTTACTGGATCGTCATTTCCACCCTGGCAGGGATCGAGACCCGCGTTCAGCTCCGTCCTCTTCTGACCAAGGGACTGCACCTGGTAGGATCTATGCTCCGCAACCGTACCCCCGCGTTCAAGGCGTTCATTCTGTCTCAGCTGGTGGAAAAGGTATGGCCCAAAATCGAAAGCGGTGCCATCAAGCCTTCTATTTACAAGGTCCTGCCTATGGAACAGGCAGAGGAAGCACACGGCATTCTCCAAAGATGTGAAAACGTGGGCAAGGTGG
>JAFVYT010000192.1 GCA_017508505.1 Clostridia bacterium | reverse complement strand
TGATGGCGCTGGCGTCCGACGGAGACTCCCTTGGCGTTCGGATCCTTCAGCTTTTGGGCGTAGATGTAAACGAACTTTATAAAGAGTGCCGCCGCCTGATCCGAGAAACGGAAAAAATGGACAAAAGCGACTCCACGGGTGGGAAAAAGAGCGGAGGAAAGGGGCAGAACCTTTCCAAATACGGTCACGATCTGACTCAAGATGCCAAGGAAGGGAAGCTGGATCCCATCATCGGCAGAGAAGGGGAATTGGAGCGAGTGGTTCAGATCCTCAGCCGCCGCACCAAAAATAACCCCTGCCTTATCGGAGAGCCGGGTGTGGGCAAAACCGCCATTGCGGAGGGCCTTGCCCAAAGGATCGTGTCGGGGGATATTCCCGAGACCCTTGCGGGAAAGCGAGTGGTCACGCTGGATCTTGCCGCTATGGTGGCGGGCAGTAAATACCGTGGCGAATTTGAGGAAAGAATCAAAAATGTCATTGACGAGGTAACGGAATTGGGGGATGTGATCCTCTTTATTGACGAGATCCACACCATTGTGGGGGCAGGTGCCTCCGAGGGCAGTATGGATGCCTCCAATATCCTGAAGCCCGCCTTGGCCCGCGGCTCTCTTCAGGTCATCGGTGCCACCACCCTGGCAGAGTACCGCACCATTGAAAAGGATGCGGCCTTGGAGCGCAGATTTCAGTCGGTGACCGTGGGTGAGCCAAATGAGGAGGATGCCCTTCTCATTCTCAAGGGGCTTCGTCCCAAATACGAGGAGCACCACAAGCTCACCATTACCGACGAAGCGCTGGAGAGCGCCGTGAGACTGTCCTCCCGCTATATTTCCGACCGCTTTTTGCCCGATAAGGCCATTGACCTCATTGACGAGGCCGCCAGCCGCAAGCGGATCCAAAGCCTGTCTCCCTCTGCGGAGGAAAAGGAATTGCAGGAGAAGATCCGCCGTCTGGAGGAGGCAAAAAAGAAGGCGGTAGAGGAAGAAAAATACGAGGAGGCAGGGGAAACATTAACGGAGATCCGAGCCCTTACCTCAGCCTTGGAGGAAAAAAAGCAGGGGCACAAGGCCTCGACCCTTTCCGTGGAAGGGGAGGACATTGCCTCCATCGTGACCCAGTGGACGGGGATCCCCGTGAACCGTCTTTTGGAGGAGGAGGCCAAAAAGCTTTGCGATCTGGAGGCGATCCTGACGGAGAGCGTTATGGGGCAGGCCGAGGCGGTCAGCGCCGTGAGCCGTGCCATTCGCCGCTCTCGCACGGGGCTTAAGGACCCCCGCAGACCCTCAGGCTCCTTCCTCTTCACAGGGCCCACCGGTGTGGGAAAAACGGAATTGACCCGTGCCATTGCCCGTACCATGTTCGGCTCCGAGGAAAAAATGATCCGATTGGATATGTCGGAGTTTATGGAAAAGCACTCCGTCTCCAAGCTCATCGGCTCTCCTCCCGGCTATGTGGGCTTTGACGATGGAGGGCAGCTGACGGAAAAGATCCGCCGCAGCCCCTATTCCGTGGTGCTGTTTGACGAGATTGAAAAGGCCCACCCCGATGTGTTCAATTTGCTTTTGCAGATTCTGGAGGACGGTCACCTGACCGATTCCCACGGCAGAAGAGTGGATTTCAAAAACAGCATTATCATTATGACCTCC
>JAFVYT010000191.1 GCA_017508505.1 Clostridia bacterium | reverse complement strand
GGACCACCCAAACGGTGTAAAAGCAGAGGGTGAACATCTTCGCCCAGTAGGGGCCGTCGATGAAGTCCACGGGATTGATTCCGAAAAAGCCCAAAAAGGAATTGACCAGACCCACGGAATACTCCGTTTTGGCAAAGAGGATCATAAATACCAGCCCCACCGCGAGGGTATTGGTCACGTAGGGGAGAAAGTAGACGGTTTGGAACAGATTCCGCAGGGCCTTGATGGAGCTGAGCCCGAGGCTGATGATCAGGGCGATGACCGTGGACAGCGGAACGGTGATGATCACCAGAATAAAGGTGTTCTTCAGGGCCTGCAGAAAATAGGGATCCCGCAAAACGTAGGAGTAGTTGTAGAGACCCGTGCCGAAGGAGGTCTGGGAGGCGGAGTTGTACCCCTCCTCCAAAGAGTAAATGAAAACGTCGATTAAGGGGTAGACCATAAAGGCCCCGAGAAAGAGAATGGCAGGGAGCAGATACAGCCACGCCTTTTTGTTGTTTTGCTCCATTTTACGCCTCCTTTGCTTCGAGGCGCAGGCCGCTTTCCCCGTCGAACAGGTGTACCTTGTGAGGCTTCAGGGAGAAGCGTACCCGATCCGAGCCGAACACGGCCCGATCCGCATCCACGATGGCACGGACGCTCGCCTTTTCCGCGGCGGGGTGGGAGAACAGCACGGACACGTCCCGTCCCATCACCTCCACCCGGTCAAGGGCGGCCTCGAGGGGCCCCTCGGGGTCGGGTACGAAGCCCTCGGGACGGATGCCCACGCACACCTTACCGTCGGAAAGCGCGGGGGTATCCAGCACTCTTTGCTCCCCGAGGTACAGAGCTCCCGCCTCCACGCGTCCGTGGAAGAAGTTGATGGGAGGGGTTCCCAAGAAGCCTGCCACGAAGCGGTTTGCGGGCTTGTCGTAGACCTCCTGCGGATTCCCGATCTGCTGAATGACGCCCTCTCGCATCACCACGATCAGATCGGAAATGCTCATGGCCTCCTCCTGGTCGTGGGTGACGAAGACCGTGGTGACTCCCGTTGCCCGCTGAATGCGGCGGATCTCCTCACGGGTTTGAAGGCGCAGGCGTGCGTCCAGATTGGACAGGGGCTCGTCCAAAAGCAGGATGCGGGGCGTCTTGACCAAGGCGCGGGCGATGGCAACTCTCTGCTGCTGACCGCCGGAAAGCTCCGAGGGCTTGCGGGCCATCAATTCCTCGATGGACACCAGCCGCGCCACCTCCATGGCCTTTGCCTCCATGGCCTCGCGGGTCATTTTCTGCGCCCCCTTCAGGTTCTGCAGGGGAAAGATGATGTTCTGAAGCACGTTCAGGTGCGGATAGAGGGCGTAGTTCTGAAAGACCATTCCCACCCCGCGGGACTCGGGGGGTGTCAGGGTGACGTCGTCCTCTCCGAAAAAGATTTTACCCTTGGTGGGGCGAAGAAGGCCGCAGAGCAGATTCAGCGCGGTGCTTTTTCCGCAGCCGGAGGGGCCGAGGAGACCCACCAGGGTCCCGTCGGGAATTTCAAGGTTAAAATCGTTTACCGCAACGACGCTCTTCGCGCCTTTTCCCCGAGCGGGGAATTCCTTCGTCAAGGCTTCAAATACAACTTTCATGGAACAATCCTTTCTTTGTTATGCCGTCTGCACAAGGGTATACTAATTCCATTATATCCCCCCTTTCTTTTAAATGCAAGATTTTTGCAAAAAAAACGGCGCTCCCCGAGGGGAGCGCGCGAAACGAAAAAGAGAAAAAGAATCAGCGGAACGGGGGAAGGTAGTCTCCGTGGGCCTCGATGAGTTCGTCCACCATCCTGCAGATGTCGTCGATGGAAAGCTCCGCGGCGGTATGAGGGTCCATCATCGCCGCCTGATAGACGTGCTCGCGCTTTCCCGTGACCGCCGCCTCGATGGTCAGAAGCTGGACGTTGACGTTGGTCATATTCATCGCCGCGCACTGCACGGGCAGCGCTCCCACGTGGCAGGGATGCACGCCGCTGCCGTTGACCAGACACGGCACCTCCACGCAGGCGTCCTCGGGGAGATTGGTGATCAGGTGGCCGCGGTTGATCACGTTGCCGCCGATCTCGTAGGCACCGCCTGTGACCACCGCCTCCATAATGCCTGCGGCGTATTCACGGCTGCGCACGTGCTTGATGGAGCCCTTGGCGAGGATGTTCTCGTACTGGGCCTGCCAGCGCTCCCGATTGCGGATGCAGCGGCGGGGATATTCGTCCAGGGGGATGTTGTACTGCTCGATCAGCTCGGGATATTTGGACTTGATGTAGAAGGGGTTGTACTCCGCGTTGTGCTCACTGGACTCGGTGCAGTAATAGCCGAAGCGGCGGATATAGTCCATTCTCACCTTGTCCTTTGCTTCGGGGTCGGCCATATAGTCGGGAATGCGACGCTTGATCTCGGGGTAGAGATCCACCCCGTTCTGATCGCGGATCTCCAGAAGCCAGCCCATATGGTTGATGCCGGCAATTTTCTCGCGGTGTCCCTCGTATCGGTCCTCCATCCCCAGAGCTTCGAGGAGCCCCTTGGCACAGACCTGCACGCTGTGGCAAAGGCCGACGGCGCGCACGGGGGTATAGCGGAGCAGATACCCCGTGAGCATTCCCATGGGGTTGGTGTAGTTGAGAAAGAGCGCGTTGGGGCAGACCTCGGCCACGTCGCGGGCAAAGTCCTCCAGAACGGGGATGGTACGCAGGGCGCGCATAATGCCCCCGATGCCGAGGGTGTCCCCGATGGTCTGCCGCAGACCGTACTTCTTCGGGATCTCAAAGTCGATGACCGTGGCGGGCTCGTACCCCCCCACCTGAACGGCGTTGACTACAAAGTCCGCACCCTTCAGGGCCGCCTTGCGGTTTTCCACCCCCGCGTAGCACTCGATTTTTCCGTAGCCGCCCATGGTGTGGCGCATTTGCTCCAAAATGACGCGGCTCTCCTCCAGACGTGCGGCATCGATGTCGTAAAGGGCAAAGACGCTGTCCCGCAGAGCCTCGGTGGAAAGGCAGTCTCCGATGACGTTGCGCACAAAGACGGTGCTCCCCGCACCCAAAAACGTAAGCTTCATAATGGCCTCCCGATCCTTTTTTTCGATTATACCTTGACAGAGAAAAAATAGAAATGATAAAATGTGGCAAAGATTTGTCATTTTGTTGCAAGGAGAGGAAGAATGCATCATACGGAAGTGATCCTGAATCAGGGCTATACCGACGTCAATCCCGTGGTTTTCGGCTATGAATCCTGCGAAAAGGGCCATTCCTACGGTCCCGCCATCCGCACCTATTGGCTTTTGCATTTTGTTGCGTCCGGGAAGGGGAAATTCGTCATCGGAGATCGGACGTATCCCGTCACGGAGGATTCGCTTTTTGTAATCCCGCCCTTTGTGGAGACCTATTACGAGGCGGACGGCGCCGACCCTTGGGAGTATATCTGGGTGGGCTTTACTGCCTCGGACAGGGTTCGCTTCTTTCGGGAGGACGTGATCTATTTGCCCGAAGCCCGCCGCCTTTTCGAGGGAATGCGCACCCTCTGCGGCACGGAGCGGGGGACGACGGAGCGGATCTGTGCGTATCTCTGGGAGCTGTTTTCCTTCCTTCAGTCCCGCTCTCGCCCCGGGACGAGCCGCGTGGCCATGGCCGAGAGCATTCTCCGTGCCGAGCTTTCCTCTGCTCTGACCGTCTCGGAGGTGGCGGCACGGGTGGGGATGGATCGCAGTCACTTTTCCACTCTGTTTAAAAGGGAAACGGGCCTTGCTCCGAAGGAATATCTCCAAAGGGTTCGCTTGGAGGAGGCGGCGCGGCTGCTGTCACGCGGGCACAGCGTTACGGTGACGGCGCTTTCCGTGGGGTACGGGGACGTGTACGTCTTTTCGAAAATGTTCAAGCGGCGCTTCGGCGTGTCTCCCTCCGAATACAAAAAGAAGCTCCCGTAACGGGGGTTGCGGTAAGGGATTACCGCAACCCCCAATGATATATTACCTAACGGTAATATGAAGTATTTCCTTACGGAAATGTGAAATATTGCGATCGCAATATGAT
>JAFVYT010000190.1 GCA_017508505.1 Clostridia bacterium | reverse complement strand
CCATTCTGATTACAGATAAACAGACCGCCCTGCACCGAGGTGCAAGGCGGTCTGTTTGTCTTATATAAAGAACTCGACAAAAACAAAATAGCGTCCCTTATGGAACGCTACTTTGTTCGACAATATGTCGTTTGGTGACCCGTACGGGAATCGAACCCATGTTACCGCCGTGAAAGGGCGGTGTCTTAACCGCTTGACCAACGGGCCGTGATACCTTGCTATTATATCCGTCGGGGTCTTTTTTGTCAAGTGGTTTTTCCATTTTTTATCAAAAATCCTCCAAGGCCTCCCCTTGGGTTACGTTCTCCCGACGGAGGGAGGCGGCGATGGCATTCAGGACGTGCTTTTTGTCTCCGCTCCAAAGAGGGGCGATCAGCTCCCTTTTGTCCCCGTCTCCCGTGAGGCGATGGATCACCACGCTCGGGGGCGTATGCCGCACCAGATCCGTCACACGAAAAACGTATTCCTCAAAATCCAGGGGCGTATAGTCCATTTGGGCCAGCACCGTATCCCGAAGCACGTGCAAAAGATGAAATTTCACCCCCGTCACCCCACGCTTGCAGACGTAGGAAAGGGAGGCCAATTCGTCCTCGTGCTCCTCCCCGGGCAGACCCAGGATCAAGTGGGCAACCACCTCAAGCCCTCTTGCCCGAAGAGCGGCAACGGCACGGTCAAACACCGCATTATCGTAGCAACGGTTCAAAAGGCGTGCCGTATCCTCCCGAGCGGTCTGAAGGCCGAGCTCCACAAAAACGGGCTTTTTCTCATTCAGGGACCCAAGCAGCTCCAGCACCTCCTCGGGCAGGCAATCGGGGCGAGTGGCAACGGAAAGTGCCACCACCTCCGGGTCGGCAAGGGCCTCCTCGAAGAGCTTTTTCTGCACCGAAACAGGGCCGTAGGTAGAGGTAAAGGCCTGAAAATAGGCGATGTACCCTGCTCCCTCTCCCGCCTTTTTGCGAACACGCGACTTGCCCTGCCGAAGCTGCTCGGAAACGGGAAGCCGCGCCTCGGCGGCAAAGGAGCCCGAGCCTTGGCCGGAGCAGAAGATGCACCCTCCGACCCCCTTCGTCCCGTCCCGATTGGGGCAGGTAAAGGGAGTGGAAAGGGAAATCTTATACACCTTTTTCCCAAAGCGCTCCCGCAGATAGGTATTCAGATCCCGATACTGCATCGTCCCTCTCTCCTTTTTTCTTTTATCTTGAAAGAAAAGAAAGGCCGCAAAAAGCGGCCTTTTCGGCTTTTAGCGAAGCTCCTTTTCCAAGGAAAGGATTCCCTCTACAACCAAATCTCCCGTCTCACCCGCAAGGGCGCTGGTGGGACAAAGCCTTGCCTCGTAGACGCCGGGCTCTCCGATGAACCGCGCCTCGGGCACGTAGCCGCAGTAGTCGTTGGCGAAGGCGGAGACCATACAGGCACCGGGAAGTCCCGCCTTGATACGCTTGCCGAACCGATTGAAGATCTGAGTGGGAGTACCTGCCACGTAAACGTCCCCAATGCGGAAGAGCTGAAGCTCCAGATCCCTGACGGTGCGCTTGTCCGCCATGATACGGAAGGCCTGCAAGGCATAGAAGGTCTTCTGGTAGCCGGGTGTGCGGGGAATGCTTTCGATCAGGCCGTCTCCCAGTCCCTCAAATACCTCCTTGGCCGCCTGAAGGGCCTCGGGGGAGGGCTTGCGAAAGCGGGCGATGATGTTTTTCTTTGCGGTGGCAAGCGTTTCACAGCTCATGGGAGAAGCACTCTCCATCACCTCGCGCGTCTTCTCTGCAAGGGTCTTGCCTACGACCCGATAACGATCGGGTTCGACGGTTTCGGGATCGAAGGGGTTGACGTGGTTGATGTCACCGCAGGCCCCGTTGATGAAAACGGTCACAAACTCGGAGCCGAAATAGCCCTTCATCTCCTTTGCCAGAATGGAGATGTAGTCACCCGTGATCTGTCTGGTGGCAACGGTGGCGGGGTGGTTGGCAAAGCTGACCACGGCACCGACCCATTTCTCCTCCTGCTTGACGCCCATCACGATCAATTCGGGGTCAATGTCAGTGTGGGGAGCGTCGATGAGCTCGGGAGCTTTGCGGGAGGGATTGGTCTTGTAGGTGCCGTCCTTCATACGGTACACGCGGACAAAGGAAATTCCGTAAAGCTCGCCTCTTCCGAGGGTAAGGGTCGACTCTGCCGCATTCTGATAGGCGATGATGACGGCATCGGCGGCCTTATTCACAAGCTCCGTCAGGTAATGGGCATCGGTCACGACCTGCTCGCCCCAATTGAGGGTGGGTCCGCCGCCGTGAGCGTGGGTCGCCATCACCATCACGTCCTCAGGCTGAAGGGGGGTGAACTCGGCCACTCTCTCGCGGATGCGCTCGGTGATGTCCAGCGTGATGCCGCAGGCATCAATGGAGACGATTCCGAGGCTTCTCTCCTCGCTGACGGCCACAAAGGCGCGAGCAAAGAGCGGATCCAGGATCTCGTTTGCGTAGCGCGCCGCAAAACCCCCGGGGATAATACTGTTCAGAGCAGGGGTAACGTTGGTTTCATAAAAGCCGCATTTCATTGTTGTTTCTCCTTTTCGGTCACGGTAACGTGCTTCTTTCCTTCATTATACGAGATGGGGGAGAAAATGTAAAGAATGAAACAAAATTTTCTACCGAACCTTGAAAGTGATGATAAGACGTGCTATGATATGATAAAAGAAAGGGAGACGAGATGGAACTTTTGCAGCTACGATACTTTTGCGATGCCGCCAAGACGGAGAATTTCTCCGCTACGGCAAAAAAATACGGAGTGCCCCCCTCGGACATTTCTCAGAGCATTCGCAGGCTGGAAAGAGAGCTCGGGGTGACGCTCTTTGACCGTCGGGCAAACCGCGTGTCTCTGGGAAGCGCGGGAAAACGCTTTTATGAACGGGCGTCACGGGCACTGGTCATTCTGGAGGAGGCGGCCGAGGCGGCACGGGACGACGGAGAAACGGGAGAGATCGGCATTCTCATCAACACCAATCGCCGCATCGTGATGCGGGCGGTGGAGCGCTTTCGGCCCTTGCACCCGAATATCAATTTCAGGATCAAGTTTATGGAGACTCCCTCTCCCCTTTCGGGGGATCTGGTGATTTCCACCAAGGAGGAGACCCTCGGTCACTTTGCCGAGGAGCTGCTTTTGACGGAGCGCATCGCACTGGCCGTTCCGGCGGAAGAAAAGAGACGGGAGAGTCTCTCTTCCCTCTCGGATTTTCGCGAAGCCCCCTTTATCACGGGCTCCGAGAACAGTCCTCTGTACCGCATCACGAAAAGCATTTGCGAAAGGGAGGGCTTTTCTCCCCACGTTGCCATGCAGAGTGATGACCCCTACTACATCCGCAAATGTGTGGAGCTCGGGCTCGGCGTTGCCTTGGTTCCGACGGTCTCGTGGCGGGGGCAGTTCTCCGAGCGGATCCGTCTGATCCCCGTGGAGGGAGCAGAGCGCACCACCTATCTGTATCACCCGAAGGAGAAGTATCTTTCACGAGGGATGCAGGCCTTTTTGGCCATTTTAAAGGAAGAATGCAAGAAGGAAAGCCCGTAAGAGCTTTCCTTCTTTTTTATACCCAAGGTCGATCCTTGCCCGACGGGTCAGATGACGAATTCCTCGATCATTTCGTGCATTCTCAGAAGGGTCAGGCGACGTCGCATAAAGGGAGAGTAGCGCACGCAGTCCCGAAAGAGCGCCTCGTCCTTTCCGATATCGGAAACGGTCAGGCGACAACCCGCCCGTGCCATCGCGTCTCGGCAGGTCTCGTAGTCGGGCACGCTGCGGATGATTCTTCGGATCTCGGGCCAGGCCGCCTCCAGCGCCTCGGGCGAGACGGCGTCGATGATATTATCGGGGAAGTTGACGCTTTTGGCCTCCGAAGCCAGAGGGCCGTAGAAATCAAAGACCGCATCCCAGTCCACCTGCTCTTTTTTGGCGGTGATGGCAGGCAGCTCCGCGAGCTCCCCGTAGCGGCGGAGCAGCTCGAGGGTGGCAACGCCCACGTCATCCCCGTGGTAATTGGGGATGATGCCCTTTTGCAGCTCCACGCACTCCAGCAAATGACAGATCACGTGCTCCGCGCCGCTGGCGGGACGGGAATTTTTCATAAAGCTCATCCCGACTCCCGTTTTCAAAAGGGCCTCGAAGATCTTTCCCGCAGTCGCCTCGTCCCGCTCTGTGACAAGGTCTGCCATTCCGAGAAGCTCATCCACCGCCTCCCGCGTCAGGGTCGCAACCTTTTCGCAATAGCGCTCCCCGGTCAGAAGGCTCGAGATCTGCCAATCCACAAGACCGACGTACTTTGCGATCATATCCCCAAAGCCCGCACTCTTCAATTCAGACGGAGACTCCGCCAGGATGCGGGTATCCCCGATGATGACCTCGGGGCTTTTGGCATCGTAGCTGCATTTGAAGCCCTTTGCCACAATGGGGGACCCGTAGGAGGCAAAGCCGTCCATAGAGGGGGCGGTGGCAAAAATGCAAAGGGGCTTATTTTGTCTGGCAGCGGCGAGACGGCAGGGGTCGTTGACGGAGCCCGTACCCACGGAAAGAACACCGATCTCCCGATCCCGAAGCTTCTCCTCCAAGCCCTCCACGTGGCACATCTCGGCCACCCGCAGTGCAGGAAAGAGATGCAGCTCCACCTCAAACTCCGAAAGACTTTCCAAAATGCCATCGGCGGCCTTCAGAGTATTTTCATCCGCCACGAGAAGGAGACGTTTCGGAAAGCCGTTTTCCTTCAGGATCTCTCCCACCCGATGCACCAGCCCCGAGGCGATGCGAATATCCCGTATGGCGGTATCGTGGCACAGACCGCAGTCGCACGCACCGCGCAGGCCGTCAATCAGCTTTAAAACATTCGATTTCATAAGCACTCCTCTTTTTTCGTTTCTTTTTCCATCATATCACGCCGCAGCGTTTTTTTCAACGGCACGAAGTCACTTTACAGACAAATTTTTCGTTGCAACCACGGGGGAGCCGAAGAGATCCTCTGCTACCACGTCTCCGATGCGCACGGGAGGCGTGACCCGAATGCGGTATAGCTCCGCCGCGGCCTCCAAAAGCCGCTCCTTCGGAATGGGGCGAAGGGTCTTTACGCTGAGCATTTCCCCCTCCCGTCCCGCAATGGGAACGGCGGCGGTCAGGGTGCGCACGGGACGGATGCACTCCGCCTCGGCAAAAGCCCTTCCCCGAGGGCAAAAATTTCCGCTCACCGAAAACACTCCCTCTCCCCACTCGGCCACCATCTCACAGCCTCTCGGGCAAACGGTGCAAATCAGACTTCGCTTCATTTTTTCACCTCCATGAATACCTCAACGCCCTCCTCCCGCAATCCTTCCGCGGGAAGCACCAGCTTCTCCATTTCTCCCGGAGCGGCGGACAGGAAGGGGCGCCTTGTCAAAACGCGGCCACCGCAGCGGCATACGAACGCTCCGTTCTTGACAGGAGATGCCACGCGGAAAAACAGGGTCGTCTCCCCTTGCTGCGGAATCCTTTGGGGAATGACGTAGCGGATCCCCTCTCCCGCACGGGTTTCAACCCGGGGCATCTTTTCCGTTTTGCCCAAGGCAAAATCGGCCGCTCCCCGTCCCGCCCGCTCCGCCTCGGCAGAGACGTAGTCCACAAGGTCGTGCACGTGGAGAACGTTTCCGCAGGCAAAAATCCCCTCTGCCTCGGTTTCTCCCAGCTCGTTGACCGTCGCACCGCCCGTTTTCGGCTCCAGCAGGATTCCTGCGGCATGGGTCAGCTCGTTTTCGGGGATCAGCCCACAGGACAACAAAAGCGTATCGCAGGAAAGATAGCGCTCCGTCCCCGGGATGGGACGCCGATCGGAATCCACCTGAACCAGCGTCACCCCCTCCAGACGCTCACGTCCGTGAATTTGGGCTACGGTGGTAGAC
The DNA here is from genome assembly GCA_017508505.1 of Clostridia bacterium. The sequence continues at coordinate 3,861 of JAFVYT010000190.1, read as the reverse complement.
AGATGCAGGGGGATGCCGAAATCCTCCAGACACTGGACGATGTTTCGCCTCAAGCCCCCGGAATAGGGCATCACCTCACACACCTCCAGAACCGTAGCGCCGGAAAGCGCCATTCTGCGGGCCATGATCAGACCGATGTCTCCCGACCCGAGGATGACCACCCGCTTTCCCACCGAAAAGCCCTCGCAGTTCATCCATTTTTGTGCGGTACCCGCACTGTATATTCCCGCAGGACGGCTCCCGGGGATGCGCAGAGCACCGCGGCTCCGCTCCCGACAGCCCATCGCCAAAACGACCGATTTCGCCTTTAGATGAAAGATCCCCTGACCTCCCGTGGCCTTGATCACGCGGTCTCGGGAAAGAGAGAGAACGGTGGTCCCGGTCAGGATCGGAATGCTTCGCTCCCGCACGGCCCTTTCATCCCACGCCGCGTACTCCGGCCCCGTTAGCTCCTGCCCCAAGCGATGCAGGCCGAAGCCCGGATGGATGCATTGGTTCAGCACCCCGCCGGGGTGAGCCTCCCGATCCAGAATCACCACGTCTCTTGCGCCACGATCATACGCCGCCACCGCCGCCGCAAGCCCTGCGGGGCCTGCGCCGATCACCGCAACCTCACACTGCCTCATTCTCCGATCCTCCCTTCCAGTAGGCGGGATGCTCCGCCTTTTTTGGTAATTTCGCAGCACCCTACGCCCATTTCCTCCGCCAGAAGCCGTACCACAAGGGGGGTAAGCCACCCTGACACCGACCCATTCCCGAGCGGGTGCGGCGCTTGACTCCGTCCAGATCCCGAGCGGGGGGATTCTGACGGATGGCGGCGCGGATCTCTCCCTCGCTGATCCCCTCACAGCGGCACACGATCCTGCCGTAGGCGGGATCCGAGCGGATGACGGCGTTCTTTTCCTCGTCGCTCATTTCCCGAAAGGCGGTCGGGGACGTGCGGCGGGGATTCCAATGCTCCTTTTTCTCCCAGCTTCCGCCCATTTCCTTTAAGATCTCCAGCACCCGACGGGCAATGCTGACGCAGGAGCTGAGACCGGGAGAGTCGATGGCGGCAACGTTCAGAAGTCCTGCCACCTTCCCCGAGGCGGCCACGATGAAATCCCCCGCCGCCTCCGAAGCACGAAGCCCCGCAAAGCCGGTCACGGTTTGGGGAATCGGCACCGAGGGAACGCTTTTTCGGGAAAGGGTGATCACCCGATCCATTCCCGAAGGGCTCGTATCCTTATCGGTTCGATCCGAGGTCGGATCGGCGGTGGGGCCGAGGAGGAGATTTCCGTCCACGGTGGGGGACACGAGCACGCCCTTGCCTTCCTTTCCGGGAACCTGAAAGACCGTATGACTCACAAGTCCCCCTGCGGCCTTGTCCAGAAGCAGATACTCTCCCTTTCGCGGAATCAGAGAAAAGAAGCCGTCCCCCGCAAGACGGGCGATCCCATCGGCACCGAGGCCCGCGCAATTGATCAGATAGCGTCCGCGCACCTCTCTTTTATCCTCGGAGGTAAGGACGAATGCGTCCTCCTTTTTTTCGATCCCGGAGACCTGAAAGCCTCGCAGAAGCTCCACCCCGTTGTCCATGGCATTGCCCACGGCGGCAAGGGTCAGCCCGTAGGGGCAAATGATCCCCGATGAGGGCACGTGAAGGGCGAGGGTGATCTCCCGGGAAAGGGCGGGCTCCAGAGCGCGCACCTCCCTGCCCGTCAAAAGATGCAGACCCCAAACGCCGTTTTCCACCCCGCGGTGATACAGTGCCTCCAGAGCGCGCTCCTCCTCTTGGGAAAAGGCGCAGACCAAGGCACCGTTTTTCCGAAACGGAACCCCCAGCTCCCTTGCGGCACGGTAAAGAAGCGGGGCCCCTTTTACGTTCATTTCCGCCTTGAGGGTACCCGGCTTCGGATCGTACCCTGCGTGGATGATGCCGGAGTTTGCTCCGGAGGCCCCCATCGCCACGTCGTTTTCCTTTTCCAAAAGGCAAACCGAGGCCTGATAACGGGAGAGCTCGCGGGCGACCATCCCGCCGATGACCCCTGCTCCCACGATCACAACGTCGTACATACATAATCCTCCTTTTTTTGATAAAATAAAAAAAGAACCGGCAATAAAGCGGGTATGGGATACCCGTTTTTCTTCCGTTTCTCTGATTACTCTTCGGAATATTCAATTGTTTATGGGATCAAAGGCTCCAAAGCTCCTTCTTTCCCGTAGATACGGCCACGGCACCGTGGCGAAGTGCGGCGAGCACCTCGGCCTTGGTCTCGATCAGGCCTCCTGCGATGACGGGGGTCTTTTCCGAGGAAAAGGCACAGATCACCTTTTCGATCACCCCGGGCATAATCTCAATAAAATCGGGCTTTGCGACCTCAATCATCTCCTTGATGCTGCCGAGCCCCTGAGAATCCAGCGCGAAGCACCGCTGAATGGCAAGCAGACCAAGCTCCCTTGCACTTTTGATCAGGGCGGCACGGGTACTGATGATCCCGTCGGCTCCCAAGGACAAAACGAATTCCACGCCCTGTCGATCCTTGCCGATGCCCTTGACCAGGTCCAGATGAATCAGGATCCGCTTTCCCCTTTCGTGGGTGCGACGGATTCGTTCCCCGAGGGTCATCACGCTTCCCTCCAGAAGGAAAATGATCTCCGACGGAGATGCCAATGCATCCTCAAAGCGATCCTCGTGAACGGCGGCAATGACGGGGCAGATCTCCATTTTTTCCAGAAGCTCGCTTCCCTTCATCTCATCCTCCGTCCCATTTCATCGGCTCTGCAGAGCCCTTATGCTCCGCATTGTAGCACAGCAAAATGAAAAATGCAAGGATTTCTTTCGTTTTTTTCGCAAAACGTGATTCCGTTGGTCGCAATGATGCGATGTTTGCCACAAAACATTAGGCGAAGCCGACATCATTAGCGTCAGCGGCATCATTAGTAAAACGACATCATTTGCCGAAGGCAAACATCATTCAAAAAACGCACCTTTGTCAGTAGACAAAAGTGCGTTTTTTGCTGCGAAAGAGCAGTAAAAAGGTGTGTAAAGGTAGGTAAGAACGACTAAAAGTACACCATTTATGCTGCTCGTCAAATTCCAATTTGATTGTTTATCTCAATGCTTTCATAAGCAGATATTTTTGATTGCCATTCGGAATATCGGGAAGAATGCCAATCACTTCATACCCGTGCCTTTGATAAAATTCGGGAGCTTGCCAACTCATTGTATCAAGATGAACGTGATGGCAACCTCTGCGAACAGCTTCTTTTTCGGCTTCACGCAAGAGCTTTGAACCAATGCCTTTATAGCGGTGGTTTTCGTGTACCCAAAGAATATCTACATACATCCACCCCCAATAAGTGCCACCGAGAATACCACCAATAATATTGCCGTTGGTGTCATATTCCACGATGTTTAGAGGTGTATGACCATCCTCGCCGACTCTCTCATTATTGAATTGATTGAGCTCTTCTCGTATATATTTGATTTCGTTTTCGGTAGGAGTGATATTCATAGTCACCTCGTCAAATTCTTATCTATCGATGAGTTAATTTTATCACACTTTCGCAAACAAATCAATGCGAAGCATTGTATATCATCCGCAACTTGTTGCGGTATATCATCAAGCCGCAGGGGGATGCACGCTGGCGCGTGATGCCATACAGTCGCAAAGCGACTGATTCCATACACCCTTCGGGTGATGCCATGCCAATCCTTCGGATTGGATAAAAATAAGACAGTCGATTGACTGTCTTATTTTTTGGTAGCGGAAGTCGGATTTGAACCAACGACCTGCCGGGTATGAACCGGATGCTCTAGCCAACTGAGCTATTCCGCCGTATATAAAAGCTTGGAAACAAGCCTTATTTTTTAAGTGG
>JAFVYT010000189.1 GCA_017508505.1 Clostridia bacterium | reverse complement strand
TCATTTTTATTCCTTAATATTTTCGGAGAAAATATTTCATAGGCAACGCCTATTTCATACGACGTCAGTCGTATTTCATCAATTTGCTTTGCAAATTGATTTCATTGTAGGTTGAGTTTATCCCTAAGCTCAACCTACTAAATCGGGTTTCTTTTTTCGTTTTTAACCACGGTCGAGGAAGACGGCTTCCTCTTCCCTTTCCGTATCGGCTTCCTCGTAATAAGGATCGATCATATGCTTTTTAACCACGGGCCAAGCGCCGTAGATCTGGAAAAACCAAGCAAAGGAAACCGTGAACACAAAAAGCATCACCACTCCGAGGGAGGGGATCATCGCAAAGGTAACCATATTTAAAACAATCACCAGAAGGGCAAAGACGCCGCAGAACAGATTCCGCCAGATCCCCGAGATCGCAAGGATCCAGGCGTTTTTGATGATCTTGGTCAATTTGATATCAAAGGTCACGGTCATCAGGTACATATAGGGACGCATCACAAGGTAGATGACCGATAGGAAGAAGGTCAGATACAAGAGGAGCAAAAAGCCGAAGCTCTGCACCGCATACACGTAGCTGAACAGGTCAAAGCAAATGACGAAGAGAAAGAAAACGTCCACCAGCCCCAAAACCATCGCATTTTTCCAATTGCGCTTGATGCAGGAAAAAAAGTCCGAGGAAAGGTCCGTGGGCTCGCTCCGCACGAAGTTGCGCTGAATGTAGGTCATGGCTGCGGTACCGATGCCGAAGGTCAGAAGGGTCAGAAGGCCGATTCCCAAAAGAATATGGGTCGTAAGGGTCGGTGCCTTATGGGTCAACTGAACCCCGATTGTCCCGGAAAGCATCTGACTCAGGGGTGTTTCTCCCGTATGCAAAAGGATTCCCCGAAGAGGCTGGTCAAGGATGTTGACGGGAGCCTGATAGGGGGTTCCGCCCACGGTGGCAAGGCGGGCAAACAGAGCAAACACCGGAAGATTGACCAAAAAGAACAAAAGGTTCAAGGACACTAGCTGCCAGAACTTGTCCCCCAGGGTGACAAAAAAGCGCTTAAAGCCGAAGACCTTGGAAACGTCTTCCTTCTATACGCCCTTACCGGGCTTGACGTACGAATTAAACAATCCCATTCCTAAATTCCTTTTTTCTGTTTTTCATATTCCCTCAGGAGCGCATCGCTCCGATTTCCCAAAAGCGTCCTGACCTCTGCCCTCTTTTTGCCGTCGTAAAGACAGCGCCGTGCAAAGGAAAGACGGAGAAGCTGAGGCGTACAAGGGTAGATCCCAAGACGGATCGCCCGCTCCTTCAGATTTTTCCAAAAGCCCTGACGGGTCATCCTCTTTCCCGTTTTGCCGTGGAAAAGCGCCTCGGAATCGGGATATTGAAGGGTGGAAAGGGCAAGGCTGGTTTCCAGCAAAGCCATGGTCTCGGAGGAAACGGGGATTTCCCGTCGCCTTTCCCCGAGGCCGCAAAGAACCGAGGAGCGCAAGGGACAAAGATCCGTCCGATCCATCCCCACAAGCTCCGAGGCCTGCATCCCCGTTTCGCACAAAAGGGCAATCATCGCCGCGTCTCGCTTTCCTCGGATCCCGTGAGCGGGTGCAGAAAGCAGCAGATCCATCTCCTCGTCGGTCAAAAGGGAAGGCTCCTTTGTCCGAAAAAGAGTGGCACGAAACGCAGAGACGGGAGAGGAGGCAATCCGTCCCTCCTCCTCCAAAAAGCGGTAATACCGTCGCGCCACGCAAAGGGCGCGAGAAAAGGAATTGGGGGCGAGACGGTGAGAAAGAGAAGCAAAATACCCCCGAAGGCTCTCCTCATCCACCTCCCAAAGGGCACGAGGAGCAAAATGCGCCCGCATCCGCTCCAAATCTCTACGGTAGGAGGCGAGGGTCGCGCTCTTTTTCGTTTGGGCCAGATGCTTCAAAAAGGCTTCCATTCTGCGTCTCCTTTCTCTCGGTTCTTTTATTTTACAATAAATTCCGTTGCTTTACAAGAAATTTTCCCCATTGTTTACAAAAAAGAAAAAAGCCTCCCTCAGGAAAAGAGCCCCCGTAAAAAGGAATAAGAGAACGCCGTCAGCGCCGCCAAAAGAAGCGCTGCCAAAAACAAAAGCAGATACATCGAAAGGAAGCGGAGGTTGACCGTGTTTTGAAAATACTCCGAGGAAAAAAGACTGCCGCCGAACATCCTCTCCTCCTCCCTTTTCGGGGAAAGAGGACGGTCTGTGAAAAGACGAAGGGAGACCGAGGTGCAAAAGGCGGAATAAGTAAAAAACAGGAGTGCAGAAAACAAAAGCTGCAGCAGGGTAAGAAAAAAGACTCCGAGACCTCCGAATCCGACTGCGGTGAAAAGACCTGCCAGAATCGCCCCCGCGGACAAGCCCCGTATCAAGGAGGAAACCACAAGAAAAGCGGGAGCGTATAGGGTGACCCCGCAAAGGAAGCACAAAAGATAAAACGTCACCTCGCGGGAAAAGACGGAGGCAAAGAGCCGATTCCCGTCCACCCCGGAAAGCTCCACGGAGAATAGATTTCTCTCCCAAAGGATCCACCCCGAAACGAGGGTAGCAAGAAACAAAAGCAGGGCAAGATAAAAAAACAGGTGATACCGCCCGTAGCGGCGGAGCATTCGTTTGGAAAACAGCTTTCGGGAAAAACGCATTCTCATCCTCCTTTTTTTCTCATTCTATGAAAAGGAGAAAAGAAAAAAGACCTTTTTGATCAAAGGCCTTTTTCGGATGCGTCAGCGGATCAGGGAAGAAATGCTTTCGGGGTCTGTGTCATAGGATACCTCGAGGGAATATACCGTCATCCCTCGCTCCAGGCCGTAAAAGGTGATGCGACCGTACTCCACGCTCCCGCGCTTCAGGGCAAAAAGAGCCTCGCGGCAGGCAGTCTCAAATTCCTCACGACTGACGGTCTCCTCTCGCAGGGTGACCGAAAAGCTCGTCAGGGCAACGGCCTCGTCGGAAAGGGTGCCGTAGGAGCCGGGGATCGGCTCGTCCTCCGCTACCGCAAGACCGACTCCCTCCACAATGCAGGAGACGTCCGAGGCGCGAAAGGCCTCGATGAGATCGGTCTTGGATTTGAGCAGGACGAACTCGGCGTAGTCCTCGTAATAGCCGTCCAGCACGTCCTCGGCAAAAATCAGCTCCGACTCCAATTCTCCCTCTCCCGAGGAATAGTGCACCGAGGCACGGTATGCGGTCAGGGTCGGATCGTAAAAGAGCTGCACCTTGTCAAAATGCTGCTCGGGGTAGATGCTTTCCAGATACTCCTCCACCCTTGCCCTCTGAGAGGCATAGCGGAAGGGATCCCCCGCGAAAAGAAGCGGGATGCAGAGCCCGATGACAAGAGCGGGGATCAGCCCCCAAAGCGCTCTCGATCCTCCTTTTTTCTCCCGAAGGAAAAAAACAGCCTTTCCGAAAACAGCACCGCAAAGGCCTGCACCGAGGAGCGCCGCCGCAAAAAGAAGCGGCGAGGGGTATCCCATCATCATTCCGTAGAAAAAGGCGATCGGCCCCGCCACCGCGGCAAAGGCAATACGGTCGAACACAAGAAAGGACAGCGCCCCGCAGAAAAAGGGAATGGGAAAGCACGCCGTGATCCCGAAGGGCGGGAAGGCAAAATAGACCCCCAAGGTCAGAATCAGCGTAGCCAAAAGAACCCGAAGATAGGTCTTCTTCTGAAAAAGCCGCGCTACGGCGGATCTGAAATCGTTCATAGAGAAAAAACCTCATTCAAAAGATGTTACCCCGATTATACAAAAAAAGAGTTGTTTCGTCAATGAGCCCGTAAGAAAAGAACGCTTCCCGCAGGATTTTGCGGGAAGTGTTGCAAATTTCTTACACATTCGCTATAATGGAGTAAATCAGACCTCGGCGGAAGCTTCTGCTTCCTCCAGAGCCTTGCGGTAGGCCTCCAAAACGGCCTCCTCCACCTCTGAACGAAACTGCGCCGTAATGGGATGGGCAATGTCGCGATAGGTGCCGTCGGCGTTTTTGCGGCTGGGCATCACAATGAAGTGGCGGTCGTTGGCAAAGATCACCTTCACGTCATGAACCACGAACATATCATCAAGAGTCAGGCTTGCTACAGCGAGCATCGGCCCTTCGGTAAAGGTTTTTCTGATTTTCACATCGGTAATCTTCATGCTCTTCTCTCCTTTTTTTGATACTTTCTTTGATAGCACGCTTATTATAGTGGGCCAATATGAATTTTAGGTGAATTGAATGATGAATTTAGAACTTTTTTTATCTTTTTTAAACAAAAAGCCGAAAATCCGCTTTCTGGGGATCGGAGGAGTCAGTATGTCCTCCCTTGCTTTTTGGGCCAAGGGACGCGGATGCGAGGTTTCCGGGTATGACCTGACCCTCAGCGAGGTCACGGACAAGCTGGAAAAGGCAGGGATCCCCGTCTCCGACCGCTTTGCTCCCGAGGACTACGAGGGGGTGGAATTGATCGTGTACACCGGCGCCATCCGCCCGGAGGATCCCGTTCTCTCCTATCCGAGAGAAAAGAAGATCCCCGAAATGACCCGAGGAGAGTTTTTGGGGCTGATGATGAAGGGCTTTGAAAATCCCATCGGCGTGGCGGGCACCCACGGGAAGAGCACCACCACGGGGATGCTGGCCTCGGTGTTTCTGGCGGAAGGGCGAGACCCCACGGTGATGGTGGGGGCGGTTCTGCCTGCGCTGGACTCTACCTACCGCCTCGGGGAAAACGAGAGAGATTTTCTCTTCGAGGCCTGCGAATACCAGAATTCCTTTCACTCCTTTTATCCGCGTCTTGCGCTGGTACTCAATGCGGAGCACGACCACGCGGACTTTTTCCCCACCTACGGGGACGTCATCGACTCCTTTGTAGCCTGGGCTGACATCGCCGTGCACGGCCATGCGATCTGCGCCGCAGATAACCCCGGTGCCTGCCTTGTGGCAGAGCGCACCAAAAGCCCCGTCTTTCTTTTTTCTCAAAGGAAGAAGGCCGACCTTTGGTGCGAAAGCCTAAAGGAGGAAAGGGGCTTTTACTCCTTTGACGTGATGACCAAGGAGGGTCTTTACGCCCACGCACGGCTTTCCGTTCCCGGGGAGCATAACGTGCAAAACGCTCTCGCCGTGGCAAGCGCCGCTTATTTATCCGGGGTGTCGGGCAAGGCGGTGGAGGAGGGCCTCTCGGCCTTTCGCGGAGTCAAGCGCCGCTTTGAGTACCGCGGACGGTGCGGGAATATGGAGGTCTTTGACGATTACGCACACCATCCCGATGAGATCCGTGCGACCCTCTCCTCTGCAAGAAAAATGGGATACGACAGGATCACCGTGGTCTTTCAGTCTCACACCTTTACCCGAACCCGTGCCTATTGGGACGATTTTCTCTCCTCCCTTGACCTCGCAGATCGGGTCGTTTTTGCCGACATTTACCCTGCAAGAGAAGCTCCCATCGAGGGGATCGATGCCAAGCACCTGGCCGAGGCAAGCCGAAACGGTGAATACCTCGGAGATTTTGACGCCATCGCAAAAGCCCTGCGCGCCGAAACGGGCGAGGGCGTGCTTTTCGTGATGGGAGCGGGTGATATCGTTCATCTGACCGAGCGCCTCTTGACCGATTCGGGGAAGGCGTAATGGACGGACTGATTACCGCACTGCTCATCTTCCTTTCCGTGGATGCTCTGGCACTGCTTTTTCTTCTGTTTTTCCATTTAAGAAGAGAATTCCGCTACGGCAAAATCCGTCATTACGGGGACCGCGCGGAAGAGCGAGTGAAGGAATACGTCGCCCGTGAGTTCCCCGGCGCAATCCTTCTGGACGATATTTTTCTGCGCACTGCACGCTCCGTCACCCAGATCGATCACATCCTTCTGTGCAAGTGGGGTGTCTTTATCATCGAAACCAAAAGTCACAACGGCACCATCCGCACGGAAAAACGAAATTGGGTGCAGTTCTACGGAGAAAAGGTGGTTCGCTTTCACTCTCCGCTCCTTCAGAACGAGGCACATCGGAACGCGCTGATATGGCTGTTAAAGAGGCGCCGCGCCCGCTTTCGTCCCGAGGTGCAGGGCGTGGTGGTCTTCACCTCGAAGAAGGTTTCGCTTTCCCCTTGGCCCCGAGGGGTCGTTCGATTGGAGGAGCTGGGCCCGTACGTGAAAAGCGGCGGTGACACCCGAAGCCGAAGACGCCCCATCACCGCAAAGCCCGGGCAGAGATACTTGAGCCGCAAGGAGATGGAAGAGCTGGCCGACTTTATCCGCAAGAACCGCGTCCGCGACTTCAAGCAAAAAAAGAAACACGAAAAAACACTGCGCCATTTGGAGGGAAAGAAAAATCTTTTATGAAGCTTCTGTACCTTGACGACGACGTCGTCGTAGCCGAATCATAACCACCCGTCAAACGGGTGGTTTGCACAAGGGCTAAAAGCCCATAGGACTGACCCGCGTCTAAAGGCGCGGGCTTTCACTTTGTTCAAGCCTTAGAGTCTTTGCCACTTTGGCCACCCCTAAAGGGGTTTATTTGGCAAAGGGATCTTCGTATTCTCTTACGCTTAACTTATCTAAAGCTATATCTGCTTTCTCTTGGTCTTGGATATATTTCTTTATCGTTGCTTCGTTCAAGCCGACCGTTGTTACAT
>JAFVYT010000188.1 GCA_017508505.1 Clostridia bacterium | reverse complement strand
ATCCGGGCTTTTACACCATATCCATTTACCGTCTGGCTCACGAGCTTTACGAGCTGCGCGTCCCCATTCTTCCGCGGATTATGACCGAGTACGCCCACGAAAAGACGGGTGTGGACATCCACGCAGGAGCCAAGATCGGAGAGTATTTCTTCATCGACCACGGCACGGGCATCGTCGTGGGCGAGACCTGTGTCATCGGAGATCACGTGAAGCTCTATCAGGGCGTGACCCTCGGAGCCAAGAGCTTTGAGCTGGACGAAAACGGCAACCCCGTAAAGAACATCAAGCGCCACCCCAACATCGGCAACCACGTCATCATCTACGCCAACGCCACCATCCTCGGGGGCAATACCTTTGTGGGGGACGGCTGCGTCATCGGAGCCTCCGTTTGGCTCACCCGCTCCGTGGAGGCCGGCAAAACCCTCTACTACACCCAAAAATAGGCAACAAAAAAGACCCTTTCGGGTCTTTTTTGTTGCCTTATTCCTATGCTCAGCGGACGAGGCGCTCTACCAAAAGGGGGATCGCCTCCTCGAAGTTGACGCCGTAGTCGGGAGCGGTGGGGTCGGAAAGGGTCTTGCGGATGCACTCCAGGGTGTAGTCCACCGCAAGGGTGAGGGAATCCTCAAAGGAGAGCCCGCGGGCACGGGCGCCTACGGTCGCCGAGGCGAAAATGTCCCCCGTTCCGTGGTAGGCCACGGGAAGGTGCTCATTAAAATAGGAGAAGGTCTTTCCCGTCGTGCCGTCGAGCATTTCCACACCGACCTTGCCCTTTTCGTAGGAGATGCCCGTCAGCGCCGCTCGTTTTGCACCGAGAGCCACAAGGCGCTCCAGAAGTCCGTGGATGTAGGCGCGGTCGTACTCCTCCCGATACTCCTCTCCGAGCATAAAGGCCGCCTCGGTCAGATTCGGCAGGATCAGGTCAGCCTTGCCGCAGAGCTTGCCCATTCGCTTCGCAAACTCAGGGGTAAAGCCGTGGTACAGCACGCCGCCGTCGGCCATGGCGGGATCCACGATCAACTCCGTCCCCTCTCCCTTCAGGGTATCGAACATCTCCTCCACCAGAAGGATCTGCTCAAAGGAGCCGAGGTAGCCGGTGTACACGGCTCTAAAATCAAGCCCCTCCTTCTTCCAATGGGTGAAGATTGGTCGGATCTGGCTGGTCAGATCGTGAAAGGTAAAGCCGGAAAACTGCGTATGGGTGGAAAGCACGGCCGTGGGCATTACGGCACACTCCACACCGCAGGCGGAGATGATGGGCAGCGCCACCGTCAGGGAGCACTTTCCCACAGCGGAAATATCCTGCACCGTTACGATTCGTTTCATATAAGGCACCTCTTTTTTCTTTTCTTTTCACAAGTTTACTCCCCGAGCGGGCCCGCCGTCAAATACCAAACTGCAAAATTTTCTTGTAGCCAGTTGTGACCTGCGGCGGTTTGTGCTACAATAACAGAAAGAAAAAAAGGAGCGGGAAGGATGTATTACACCTACGTGGTCCGCGTGGAGGGCGGGGCTCTCTACACGGGCATTGCCAAGGATCTCTTTTGCCGTATGGCGGATCACCTCGGCCAAGGGAAGCGCTGTGCCAAGTACACCCGCTCCCGCAGGATCCTGTCTCTGGAGATGCTCTGGAGCTCTGCAGACCGCGGCACCGCCTCCCGTCTGGAATATGCCCTGAAGACTCTGAACAAGTCCCAAAAGGAGGCGCTGATCCGAAACGAGCGCCTCACCTGGAGATATCTTCCCCGACTGGATCGGGAGGATTACGTCCACCACCCCGAGGCGCGCCTTGACCTCTTTCGGACTAGGCCCCCCGCAGATTAGCCCTACGGTACAGGGAAAGGGCGATCCCCTCGTTTTTCTCCACGTACTGCCCGTAGCGGTACATATCTCCCAGCCGCGCCAGCGCCTCGGGATTCCGATCGGCCATGGCACTTTTCAAAAAGCAGTCAAAGGCCCGCGCCGTATCCCGCTCCCTCTGGTCGGGGGTTTGGGAAAGGTAGCCGTAGTAATACAATAGCCCTAGGTTGAAAAAGCCGAGGGAGGCCATCCTCTTATCCCGAGAGCGACAGCAGATGCGGTACATCCGTGCGGCTCTGCGGGGGTCCGCTTCTCCGTAATACCCCCACTTGAAGGCCTCCGCCAAGGAAAAAGCCGCAGGGATGCTCCCCTTTTTCACCTCATCCTTTAGTTTTCTTGCCCGATCGTCCACGCCGATCCCTCCTTTCTTCCCCTTGAGTGTAGCACAAAGAGTGTACCATAAAACGGACACCGACGGCTCCCGAGGGAAAAATCGCCCCTTCGGTTGACTTTCTCGGGGCGGGAGGCGTATAATATAAGAAAAAAAGGAGGCGGGCGTGAAACTCTTCTTTTGTCTTGCGGGGCTTTTGTGTCTTGCCTATTACCTCCTTTGGGCGGTGCGGGTCAGTCCGCGGGCCAGCATTTTGGTATTCTGGCTCCTTTTGGGAGGGTGCTTCTTCCTCTTTGCCGCTTTCCCCCTCACTTTTTTGATTCTGATGCCCTGCATCCTCCTTTTTTTCGGAACGGCGGCGCTTCTTTTATACCTTCCCCGTAGCGGGCAAAAGGAAGAGCCCGAGCTGCTTCTGGTTTTGGGGGTGCGCTGTGACGGCACCCTGCCCGAGGCGCTTTTTCGGGAGCGAGTAAACGAGGCGGCACGCCTCCTGCACGCCTCCCCGAACCTGAAGTGCATTCTGTGCGGGGGACGGGTCTTCGGAGAAAGGGAGAGCGAGGCCGCGACTCTGAAGCGAGCCCTCGTGGCCGCAGGGATCGCCCCCGACAGGCTTCTGATCGAGGACAGGAGCCGTACCACCAAGGAGAACGCCCTCAACGTGCAGACTCTGATCCCCGAAACGACCCTTCGCATCGGAGTGGTGACGGGCTCCTTTCATCTCCCCCGCGCACGCCTGACCCTGAACAGCACCCTGCAGGGAAAGGAGCTTCGCTTTTACGGAGCGAGAACTCCGTGGATCTGGGTGCCCCACCTGTTTGTTCGGGAATGCTTCACCTTTTGGGTGGATCTTTCTCTGGGAAACCTTCGCATTTGACCGATAAAGGAGATTGTTATGAAAAAAGCAAATTTTGTCCGAGGCGTTGCCCAAGCCTGCTACATCATTTTTTCCATTTTGCGGGTGATGGCGGTCATCGGAGCGGTATCCCTTTTGATCCTTACCGTATCCTTGAGCTTTATGCCGAAAAACTCCGTGGTGACGGACACCGCCACCCGTATGGACGTCACCCTCAACCTCAAGGGCTCCTACGGAGAAATGCTGTCCGAGTCCCTTGCGGAGGAGGACGGCTTTACCGTGACCGAGGACGGCGTCACGATGCACGGGGAGGAGTCGGTCACCATCGACAACCGTATGATGGGGCTTTCCCTCATCCCCTCTCTGTCCCAGCTTTTGGTTTCCATCTTTCTCTTTGAGGCGGCAAAGCGGGCCGCCCGTGCCCTGCGGGACGCGAGCTTTACTCCCTTCTCCCCCGAGCTTGCGGCCAATTTGAAAAAGTGCGGCATTTTGCTGTTTGTTCTGGCCGGTGTCCCCTTCGCGGTATCGGCGCTGGTGACGGTCATAAGTCTGGGGAAGGCCCAGCTTCAGACCGAGATCGATATGATGGTGGTGCTGTGGGGCTTCGTGCTTCTTGCGGCCTCGGAGCTGTGCGATTATGCCGCGACCCTCGCCCCCTTCCCCATGGGAGATTTTGCCCCTGCGGGAGAGCCCTTTGCGGAAGAGCCCAAGGCAGCCCCCTCTGAGGAGAAAAAGGACTCCGACGAAACGCCGCCTCCCCCCTCCGATCACGGTGACTTTCACCCCGACGCTTTTTAAATCCGAAACACGCCCTGAAGGGAGTGGCCCCAAGGGAGCAGAGACAAAAAGGGGATGTAAAAAAAGCGCAGACCGCCTATTCCTATAAAACAAAAGGGATTCTTTGGAATAAAACGTCCGAAGAATCCCGTTTTTT
>JAFVYT010000187.1 GCA_017508505.1 Clostridia bacterium | reverse complement strand
TCGGATGAGTCCCCGCAAAGTTCGCAATTGCAAGAGTAGTCTCGGTCTGACCGAAGCCCTCCATAATCTCAAGACCCGTGGCCTCTTTAAAAAGCTTATGAACTTCAGGATTGAGTGCCTCGCCGGCCGTAGTCATATGATGGATGGAGCTGAGATCATACTTGGAAAGGTCTCCCCGGATCAGCATACGAAGCATCGTGGGAGGTGCGCAGAAGGTCGTGATGTTATACTTTGCAAACATCGGAAGAATATCGTTTTCATCAAAACGATCAAAGTCATAAACGAAAACAGCGCCCTCGCAAAGCCACTGACCGTAGAGCTTGCCCCAGAGAGACTTGCCCCAGCCCGTGTCGGAGATGGTCAGATGCAGACCTTCTCTCTCACAGCAATGCCAATACTTTGCCGTTACGAAATGGCCCAGTGCATAAGTGTGCTTGTGAGCGGCCATCTTGGGATTTCCGGTGGTACCGGAGGTGAAGAACATCAACGCAGTTTCATCTCCTGCGGAAGCATCCTCGGGACGAACGAATTTTCTGGAGAAGAGCTTGTATTCCTCGTTGAAGTTATGCCACCCCTCCTTAGACTCGCCGACGATGATCTTGGTCTTAACACAGGGACATTGTTCGGCGGCAGACGCAGCAATGTCGGCAACGTCTCCGTCAGAGGTACAAACGATGGCAGAAACTCCCGCTGCGTTGTAACGGTACAAAAAGTCGTGTTCCTTCAATTGATTCGTGGCGGGGATGGCAACAGCGCCAATCTTATGAAGCGCAACCATCGCAAACCAGAACTGATAGTGGCGTTTTAACACCAGCATGACCTTGTCCCCTCTCTTGATACCAAGCGAGGTAAAGTAGTTTGCACACTGATTGGAGTGCTGCTTCATATCCAGGAAGGAGAATCTTCTTTCGTTCTTGTACTTATCGAGGTGAAGCATCGCAAGTTTGTCGGGATACTTCTCCGCGATCTCATCCACGATATCAAAGCCGAAGTTAAAGCGATCGGTGTTCTTAAAGGAAATATCCTTCAGACAGCCGTTTTCATCCTCGGTGGTTTCCACAAACTTTTCGCAGATAAGAGCCTCAGAGCGCTTCGCCTTTACAAGGTTCTTCAGAACCACGTCCTCCTTCTCATTCTCACCGGGGAGAACAACGGCGCAGAACAGACAGTCCTTACCGTCTACCGCAATCATGCCGTGAGGGGTGGAGCTGTTATAATAGATGCTGTCCCCTTCCTCGAGGATCTCAATGTGATCGCCGATCTGAACCTTGAGCTTTCCTGATACCACAAGGTCAAACTCCTGGCCGCTGTGCTTGGCAAGGTGGATGGGCTTATTCTGCTGGGAGGGGTCATATTCATACCGCACCCAGTAGGGCTCGGCAATTTTGTTGCGGAACTTGGGTGCAAGGTTCTGAATGGTGATGCCGTCCTCCTTCGCAGTCTCCTGCCCCTGCCCCTTTCGGGTAACGGTGTAAGAGGAAAGAAGGGCACTTTTGCCTTCCAGCAAATCGGTAATGCCGATTCCAAACTCCAAAGAACACTTGTGCAAGAACGAAAAGGGGAAGTCCAATTCACCGTTCTCATAGGCTTTATACTCTTGAAGCGTCACTTCGGTTCTGAGAGCCATCTCTTCAAGTGAAAGCCCTGAGATCTCTCGCATTTCACGAATTCGAAGTGCAACCTCGTTTAATTTGTTTTCAGAAAAAGTTGCCATTATCGTTTCCTCCTTTTTGAAAAATAAAAAATAAACCCGTCTCAAAATACTTTGAGACGGGTAATATACATTACTCGCGGTACCACTCAAATTGCAGTTAAACTGCCACTCAGGATCCATCAATCCTTATGCATTAACGCAGCAATCACGGGAGATATCTACTTGCAAAAGCTTTCGGACCTCCGGCTCAGAAGGGATGGGCTGTTTTAAGTTTCCCCTATCTACTCGCACCAACCGTCGACTCTCTGAAAAGAAATAACTTAAAGCCGTCTTCATCACAGCCTTTATGTTAGGTATTATAGCACCGTGTTTTGATTTGTCAAGAGATTTTTCAAAAAAATCTTGGAATTCCGCACGTTTTGATTCATCGCCCGGGTAGTACGACGTGAGGACTCGTTCCAAATATGTGTTTTCAGAAAATAAAAGAATGCAAGCCCGGACTTGCATTCTTTTTTTGCTTAAAAGAGACCGATGATCTTCCCGTTTTCATCAACGTCGATCTTCTCAGCGGCAGGCACCTTGGGGAGGCCGGGCATCGTTAAAATGTCACCGGTCAAAACCACGATAAACCCGGCACCGGCGGAGACCTTCACGTTCTTTACGGTGACCTTGAAGCCTTCGGGAGCACCGAGCTTTGTAGGATCGTCGGAAAAGCTGTATTGGGTCTTGGCAACACAAATGGGAAGTCGGTCAAAGCCAAGAGAAGAAAGCTGAGCAATTTGCTTGGCTGCGGCAGGCGTGACGATCACGCCGTCGCCACCGTAAACCTTTTTCACAACGGCTTCGATTTTCTCCTCAATTTTAAGATCAAGATCGTAGGAGAAGGTGAAATTCCCCTCTTCCTCCTCGCAAAGCCTTACGACCTCGCGAGCGAGTGCTTCACCGCCCTTGCCGCCATCAGCCCAAACGGTAGAAAGGACGGTATTGACACCAAGCTCTCTACACTTGGCAATGATGAAGTCAATCTCAGCATCGGTATCCGTGGGAAAACGATTGACTGCAACAACGCAAGGAAGCTGATATACGTTTTTGATATTGGAAACGTGGCGAAGCAGATTGGGAATTCCCTTTTCAAGAGCAACAAGGTCCTCCTCTGCCAGCTCGGTCTTGGCTCTGCCGCCGTGCATCTTCAATGCTCTGACCGTAGCCACAACAACAACCGCGGAAGGAACCAGACCTGCCATTCGGCACTTGATATCCAAAAACTTCTCGGCTCCGAGATCGGCACCGAAGCCGGCCTCCGTCACAGTATAATCACCCATCTTCAAGGCAAGCTTCGTTGCCATAACGGAGTTGCATCCGTGAGCAATATTCGCAAAGGGGCCGCCGTGGACGAAAGCGGGGGTTCCCTCGAGAGTTTGAACAAGGTTCGGCTTTATGGCATCCTTCAAGAGCGCTGCCATCGCACCGACGGCCTTGAGATCTCCTGCGGTAACGGGCCGATCGTCATAGGTGTAGCCTACGATGATCCTGGAGAGGCGCTCTTTTAAATCCGAAATGGAATCGGAGAGGCAGAAGATCGCCATAATTTCGCTGGCAACGGTGATCTCAAAGCCGTCCTCGCGGGGAACGCCGTTTGCCTTGCCACCGAGACCATCGGTCAGGAAACGAAGCTGACGGTCGTTCATATCCACACAGCGCTTCCAAGTAATCTTTCTGACGTCAATACCGAGAGCATTTCCCTGCTGAATGTGATTATCCAGCATTGCGGCAAGAAGATTGTTGGCCGCACCGATGGCGTGAAAGTCACCGGTAAAGTGAAGGTTGATGTCCTCCATCGGAACAACCTGAGCATAACCGCCGCCGGCAGCTCCGCCCTTCACGCCGAAAACAGGGCCTAGAGAGGGCTCACGCAAGGCAACGGTAACGTCCTTGCCAATGCGGGAAAGACCGTCTGCAAGACCTATGGTCGTGGTGGTCTTCCCTTCTCCTGCGGGAGTGGGTGTAATCGCGGTTACAAGGATAAGCTTTCCATCTCTGCGATCGCTTTCGCGAAGGAGAGCGGGATCAATCTTTGCCTTATACTTACCGTACTGCTCCAAGTATTTTTCATCGACGTGTGCCCTTGCGGCGATTTTGCCGATGGGACGCATAACGCATTCCTGAGCAATCTCAATATCACTTTTGTATCCCATACTATCACCTCAGATTACTTATAGTAATGAACCGCAGCCTCAAACATACGAATGTCGTAGTTACCGGGAACGTTCACGTACAGGCCCTTACCAACACGTTCGCTATGGCCCATTTTACCAAAGACACGTCCGTCAGGAGAGGTAATGCCTTCAATGGCAAACATAGAATCGTTGGGGTTAAACTGAACGTCGGACGTTGCATTTCCGTCAAAATCCACGTACTGCGTTGCAATCTGACCGTTCTCTGCCAATTTTCGAATCAACGCCTCATCGGCAAGGAATCGACCCTCGCCGTGGGAGATCGGAACGTGATATACACTTCCAACCTCGGTCAAGGCAAGCCAGGGAGACAGATTGGAGGAGACTCTGGTGCGAACGATCTTGGACTGGTGGCGCGCAATGGTGTTGAAGGTCAGGGTAGGACAGCTCTCATCGGTATCGATGATCTTGCCGTAAGGCACGAGACCAAGCTTGATCAAAGCCTGGAAGCCGTTACAGATACCGCACATCAGGCCGTCGCGCTTATCCAAAAGCTCAGTCACGCCCTCCTTGATGGCGGCATTGCGGAAGAAGGCAGTAATAAACTTTCCGCTTCCATCGGGCTCATCACCACCGGAGAAGCCACCGGGAATAAAGACAATCTGCGAATCCTTGAGCTTTTCAGCAAAAGTCTCAACACTGCGGCTGATGCCTTCGGCGGAGAGGTTATTGATCACCATAATCTCGGCCTCGGCACCTGCAGCACGAACTGCCTTGGCAGAATCATACTCGCAGTTGGTTCCGGGGAAAGCAGGAATTATAACCTTAGGCTTTTGGCACTTGTAAACGGGAGCCTTGCGCTCCTTTGCCATAAAGCTGAAGGTTTCCACAGGCGTTTCGCGAGCCGGAATATTACAGGAGTAAACACTCTCCAGCTTCTCCTCGTAGAGCGCCTCGGCAGCATCAGCGCTAACACGCTCGGAGCCATAGACGAAAGTCCGTTCTTCGGTAACAGTACCAACCAAAACGGCATCCTCAAGCGCCTCCGGGCACTCAAGAAGGAACCCGCCGTAAGAATATCCGAAGAGCGCATCGAGACGCAATGCATCGGAGAAGGCAAAGCCATAGCCGTTTCCAAGGCTCATTTTAAGGACAGCCTCCGCGATTCCGCCAAGTCCGGGCGTATAAGCGGAAACGGCCTTCTTCTCACGAAGGAGATCGTTCACCCGATGGAAGAGAGCAATCAAGGAATCCGCCTTGGGAAGGTGATTCTCGTCATATTCGGGAAGAAGCAAATAGAGCTTGTTTCCCGCATTCTTCATTTCGGGAGAAACCACCTCGTATGTTTTACCGGTCGTTACCGCGAAGGAAACGAGAGTGGGGGGAACGTCAAGATCCTCAAAGGAGCCGCTCATCGAGTCCTTTCCACCAATGGAGCCGATACCAAGGTCAAGCTGTGCACGGAAAGCTCCAAGGAGCGCGGAAAGGGGCTTGCCCCAGCGCCTTCCGTCCTTTCTGGGATGCTCAAAATTCTCCTGGAACGTCAAATACACATCCTCAAAGGACGCTCCGGAGGCAATCAGCTTGGAAACCGATTCCACAACGGCGAGATATGCACCGTGATAGGGGCTCTTTTCCATCACGAAAGGATTGTAGCCCCAAGCCATAAAGGAGCAATCGTCGGTATCCTTCTTCTCAACGGAGATTTTCTGAACCATTGCCTGAATCGGCGTTCTCTGTCTTTTACCGCCAAATGGCATCAGGACGGTTCCTGCACCGATGGTCGAATCAAAACGCTCGGAGAGACCGCGCTTCGAGCACACGTTCAAATCCCGGGCAAGGGACAAAAGGTTGTCGGAAAAGCTTCCTGCTACCTTCTTATTCTCATAGCAGCAGGCCGCCGGGGTGATGACGATATGCTTATCAGCACCGTTGGAATTCAGAAACTCGCGACTGATATTCACGATTGTCTTTCCATTCCAATTCATTACAAGACGAGGATTTTCCGTTACAACGGCAACGGGACAAGCCTGAAGATTCTCTTCCTTTGCAAGTGCAAGGAAGGCCTCCACATTTTCTTTCTCAATACAAACAGCCATTCTTTCCTGAGACTCACTGATCGCAAGCTCGGTACCGTCAAGGCCCTCGTACTTTTTGGGAACTGCGTTCAGATCGATCTCAAGACCATCGGCAAGCTCACCGATCGCAACGGAAACACCGCCTGCACCGAAATCGTTGCAACGCTTGATCATCTTGGTGGCAACGGGATTGCGGAACAAGCGCTGGAGCTTTCTTTCCTCGGGAGCATTTCCCTTTTGAACCTCTGCGCCGCAGGTCTCAACGGAGTGAGAGTCATGGGCCTTGGAGGAGCCGGTTGCACCGCCGATACCGTCGCGCCCCGTGCTACCGCCAAGCAGAATGATCACGTCACCGGGCAGGGGCTTTTCGCGGCGCACATTCTCTGCGGGGGCCGCAGCAACAACTGCACCGATTTCCATACGCTTAGCAGCATATCCGGGATGGTAGATCTCATCTACGATGCCTGTAGCAAGACCGATCTGGTTTCCGTAGGAGGAATAACCTGCGGCGGCAGTGGTCACGATCTTTCTTTGGGGAAGCTTTCCCTTGATCGTGTCGTTTACGGGAACCAGTGGATCCGCAGCGCCCGTCACACGCATCGCTCCGTAAACGTACGCCCTTCCGGAAAGCGGGTCACGGATTGCACCGCCAATACAGGTAGCAGCACCACCAAAGGGCTCGATTTCCGTAGGATGGTTATGGGTTTCGTTTTTAAAGAGGAGAAGCCAAGGCTCCTTCTTGCCGTCTGCCTCAATCTCGATTTTGACGGTACAGGCATTAATTTCCTCCGATTCATCCAGCTTATCCAGCTTTCCGTTTTTACGGAGGTATTTCACTGCAAGGGTGGCGAGATCCATCAGACAAATGGGCTTGGTTCTGCCAAGCTCACGACGAATGGAAAGATAATCCTCGTAGGTCTTTTGAAGAAGCGCATCCTCAAATTTCACGTCGTCGATAACCGTCTGGAAGGTCGTATGGCGACAATGGTCAGACCAGTAGGTATCAATCATACGAATCTCGGTGATAGTAGGATCGCGGCGCTCGCTACGGAAATATTCTTGACAAAATGCAATATCATCCGCATCCATTGCAAGACCGTATTCCTTTACAAAGTCCTCAAGCCCCGCACGGTCAAGGTCAATAAAGCCCTCCAGCGTCTTCACCTCGGTGGGAATCTCATAAGCAATCTTGAGAGTTTCCGGGAGTTCAAGGCTCGCCTCTCTGGCCTCCACCGGATTGATGACGTATTTTTTAATTTCGGCAATCTCCGCTTCGGAAAGATCGCCGTAAAGAGCATAGATCTTTGCGGTGCGCACCACGGGACGATCTCCGCGGGAGATGATCTGAATGCACTGTGCCGCCGAATCGGCTCTCTGATCAAACTGTCCGGGCAGATACTCAACACCGAAAACGGTGGCACCGGGGACGGAAAGCTCGGAAGAGAAATGATCCAGCTGAGGCTCGGAAAAAACCGTCTTTTTCGCATACTCGAAAAGCTCTTCCGTAATACTCTCCGCATCATAGCGGTTCAAAATACGGACGTCCTCCAGAGAAGTAATGCCCAAAAGCTGTCTGACATCTGCAAGAAGGGCTCTCGCCTCCCCTGCCAATTCCTTTTTCTTTTCTACATATACTCTATAAACCATTGTTTACCTCTTAATTTTGATACGAAAGTGCTTTTGCACCGATATCGTGACGGAAATATGCATTGTCAAATTCGATCTGATCCACAAGAGCGTATGCGCCCTTCACGGCATCCGCAAGATTGGGTGCTACAAAGGTTGCCCCGAGAACGCGGCCGCCGGCTGTCACAAGAGACCCGTCGCGAATGGCGGCACCCGCAACGTATACGGAATCGGAGATTGCTTCCGGTATGGAAAGCTTAAATCCCTTTTCATAGGATACGGGATATCCTTCGGAGGCCATAATAACGCAGCAAGCGCAAGCCTTCTTAAATTGAACGTCAACCTCGGATAGCCGTTCCTCGGTCACGGCACGCATTACCGTAAGAAGATCGGTCTCCAAGAGCGGAAGTACAACCTGTGTTTCAGGATCACCGAAGCGGCAATTATACTCAATCACCTTCGGCCCCTTAGGTGTCAGCATCAAGCCAAAGTAGAGACAGCCCTTGAAGGTGCGCCCTTCACGGTTCATCGCGTGCATCGTGGGAAGGAAGATCGTATTCATGCACTCCCGTGCAACCTCATCGGTATAGCAGGGGTTGGGAGCAACGGTTCCCATGCCGCCGGTATTGAGTCCGGTGTCCCCATCTCCGGCTCTCTTATGATCCATTGAGGATACCATCGGAACCATCGTCTTTCCGTCGGTAAAGGCAAGGACAGAAACCTCAGGCCCGGTCAGAAATTCCTCAATAACGATCTTATCACCGCTCTTCCCAAAGACCTTGTCCTGCATCATGGAGCGAACGGCATCCCTTGCCTCATCGCGCGTTTGTGCAATGATAACGCCCTTACCGAGAGCAAGGCCGTCTGCCTTGATCACCGTCGGGATCGGAGCAGAATCCAAATAGCGAAGGGCAGAATCCATATCGGTGAAAACCTCGTACTCAGCCGTAGGAATACTGTATTTCTTCATCAAATTCTTGGAAAACACCTTGCTGCCTTCAATAATGGCTGCATTGGAACGGGGGCCAAAGCAAGGAATCCCTTTTTCCTCAAGGGCATCCACACAGCCGAGAACCAAGGGATCATCAGGCGCTACAATGGCATAATCAATCCCATTTTCCACAGCAAAAGAAACAATCGAGTCAATGTCCTTTGCGCCAATGTCAACAAGCGTCGCGTCCTTTGCCATACCACCGTTACCGGGAAGGGCAAATATTTGAGAAACCTCAGGGTTACATTTAATTTTTTTAATGATGGCGTGCTCTCTTCCGCCGCCACCGACAACCATAACCTTCATTACC
>JAFVYT010000186.1 GCA_017508505.1 Clostridia bacterium | reverse complement strand
GGTGCCGACCCCCATCAGATAACGGATCTTATTCTCGGGAGCATAGGGATTGACCGCCTCGATGATATCGTACATCACGTCGGCGCTCTCCCCTACCGCAAGACCGCCGATGGCGTAGCCGTCCAGATCCATCTCGGCGATGCGCTTCATATTGTCGATACGAAGATGGCGGAAGGTGGAGCCTTGATTGATCCCGAAGAGAAGCTGATTGGGATTGACGGTGTCGGGAAGCGAATTGAGCCGTGCCATCTCCCTTTTGCAACGCTCCAGCCAGCGAATGGTCCGCTCCGAGGCAATGCGTGCCTCCTCCTCTGTGGCAGGATTCCCGATGCACTGGTCAAAGGCCATGGCAACGGTGGAGCCGAGGTTGGACTGGATCCGCATACTCTCCTCCGGTCCCATAAAAATGCGCTTTCCGTCCACGTGGCTTTGGAAGGTGACACCCTCGTCGTCGATGCGATTCAAAGCCGCCAGAGAAAAAACCTGAAACCCGCCGCTGTCCGTCAGAATAGGCTTGGACCAATTCATAAAGCGATGGAGACCTCCCATCCGACGAATCACGTCGTCCCCGGGACGCACGTGGAGGTGGTAGGTATTGGAAAGCTCGATCTGACACTTCAGATTTTCCAGATCGTCGGCGGAAACGCCGCCCTTGATGGCAGCGCTGGTCCCCACATTCATAAAAGCAGGGGTTTGTACGGTTCCGTGAACAGTGACGAACTCACCGCGACGGGCTTCTTTTTCTTTTTTGATCAGATGAAACATAATACTCCTCAAAAGGTCGAAATTTTACACAAAAAGCAGGATTCCTCCCGATCGCGGAAGGCGCCGGACACAAGGAAATCCCCCTCCTCGCTCCGATATCCCTCCATCCGAAGCACCTCGCCGAGGCGTGCCTCGTGCTGAAAGGAGATGTGGATGCAGCGAACCTCCCCGCTCCCCTCGGGAAGAAGATCCGTAGCGAGGTCGGCGTAGTTGCAATTGTTCAGGTGGTTGTTCTGATCGAGCATAGAGGCATAGACCCGACGCTCGTCGAAAAAGTCGGCCTCGACCCCCTTCGGTCTGGCCAGTCGCTCACACACGACTCCATCGGAAAGATCCTCAAAGGTTGGAATCTCTGCCCAAAGGGCACTCGGGCGAAGCAGAGCACGCTTCTCAAAGTCCAAAAGCGCCCATTGGCTCATAGCGCGCATACAGACACCCTCGTCGTCCTCGATTCGAAAGGCGCGGGGGAAGGCGGCGCCGCGGGTCGGACAGGCGGCCGTTAAAAGACGGAGGGGAGTCTCCCCCTTGAGAGGACGCTCGTAAACCAGAGAGATGCGGGAAACCACAAAGGCCATATTCCGTTCCCTCATATCCTCATAGGAGATGCCAAAGCTGTTCAGATCCTCACGGGCAGCCTGCTGCATTCTCCTGAGAGCGGCGCTGGGACGGACAAAGCCCGAGGCCTCCAGATCGTAGCTTTCAAAGCGCAAACTTTCTTCTCTCATTTTCCTCTCCTCAGAAGGTTGTAATTCCGAATCTTGTGTGTTATAATAATGATCAGAAAATACACAGTTGTATTATTATAATACAACGCGTGGATTCTGTCAAAGGATAAAAGCATGAAACCAGAAGATTTTGTTCATCTCCATCTTCATACGGAATATTCCCTCCTGGACGGTGCCTGCCGCATCGACCGGGTCTTTTCCCGCGCAAAGGAATTGGGGCAAGATGCCGTTGCCATCACCGATCACGGGGTCATGTACGGGGTTATCCGCTTTTACAAGGAGGCCGTGAAAAACGGAATCCGTCCCATTCTCGGTTGCGAGGTATACCTTGCGGCAAGGGGAATGGAGGATCGGGATGCCTCGATGGATCGGGAAAGCGATCATCTGGTTCTCCTTTGCGAAAATATGACGGGCTACCGAAATCTGATGACCCTGGTGACCCGCTCCTTCACCGACGGATTTTATCAGAAGCCCAGAGTCGACCTTGCGCTGCTGAAAAAGCACCACGAGGGCCTGATCGCCCTGAGCGCCTGTCTTGCAGGGCGGATCCCCCGCCTGATCCTTTTGGGAGATACAGCGGGAGCAGAGAGATGTGCACTGGAGCTGGCAGAAATCTTCGGCAAGGATTCCTTTTTCCTTGAAATGCAGGATCACGGAATCCCCGATCAGTTAAGAGTAAACTCCGCCCTCCGACAAATTGCAAAAAAAACGGGGCTCGGCACCGTCGTCACAAACGACGTACACTACCTTTCCCGAGAGGATGCCAAGAGCCACGACGCTCTCCTTTGCATTCAAACGGGCAAAACGCTGCAGGACGAGAACCGCATGAAATTCGAAACGGAGGAGTTCTACCTGAAAAGCGCCGAGGAGATGGCTTCCCTCTTCCCGCGGGATCCCGAGGCGCTGGAGAACACCCGTCGCATCGCCGAGCGGTGCAGACTGGACTTTGACTTTTCTGAGGCACACCTACCTCGCTTTATCAACGACCTGGGGATGGATTCCCCCTCGTATCTTCGCAAAATCTGCTTTGAGGGCTTGGAAACGAGGCTTTCGGAAAACAAAATCCAAGACCGCGAAACGTACGAGAAGCGTCTTGCATACGAGCTTGACACCGTGGAACGGATGGGCTTTTGCGACTACTTTCTCATCGTAGCGGATTTTGTGGGCTTTGCCAAGAAAAGAGACATCTACGTCGGCCCGGGAAGAGGCAGCGGCGCGGGGTGTCTTGCGGCGTGGTGTCTTGACATCACGGAGCTCGACCCCATCCGAAACGGGCTGATCTTTGAGCGCTTTCTGAACCCGGAACGCGTCTCAATGCCCGACTTTGACATTGACTTTTGCAAGGAAAGACGACACGAGGTCATATCGTACCTGAGTGAAAAATACGGTGCCGAGCACGTTTCTCAGATCGTCACCTTCAGCACGATGGCCGCACGGGCGGCGGTGCGGGACGTGGGACGGGTGCTCGGAATGAGCTATACCGACGTGGATCGCATCGTAAAGAGGATCCCCAGATTTTTGGATATGACGCTGGACAAGGCGCTGGAGGAGGACGCGGAGCTGCGTGCTCTTTGCGCCGAAGGCGAGGGCGCGGAATTGATGCGCATCGCGCGCGCACTCGAGGGGATGCCCCGCAACGCCTCCATCCATGCGGCAGGGGTGCTTCTGACGGATCAAAATGCCTCGAACTACGTGCCCTTGGCGGTAAACGCAGGAACGAAAGTAACGCAATACACGATGACGGAGCTCGCCTCCCTCGGCCTTTTGAAGATCGATCTTTTGGGGCTTCGGTACCTGACCGTGATCCGCGACGCAGTGCGAGAAATACAAAAGAAGGCTCCGGATTTTGACGTAAAAAGGATCCCCCTTGACGACACCGACACCTTTGAAATGATCTCCCGAGGAGAAACGGCGGGTATGTTTCAGATCGAGTCCTCGGGAATGAAGGCTCTGATGATGCAGCTTCGTCCCGAAAGCATTGACGATATCACGGCGGCCATCGCCCTGTACCGTCCCGGTCCCAAGGACTCCATTCCACGCTTTCTGAAAAACAGAAGATCCGGAGGTTTTACCCATTTTATCCCCGCTCTGGCAAGGATTCTCGAGAGTACCTACGGGTGCATCGTCTATCAGGAGCAGGTGATGGAGATCTTCCGCAGTCTGGCAGGATACTCCTTCGGTCGTGCAGACGTGGTACGAAAGGCCATGTCCAAAAAGGAAAAAAGCGGAATGGAGCGGGAGCGTGAAATCTTCCTTCACGGCTCAAAAAGAGAGGATGGAACGGTCGAGATTGAGGGTGCCGTCGCTCGCGGCATTCCCCAAAAGGACGCCGAGGCTGTCTTTGCCGAAATGGAGGACTTTGCCAAGTACGCTTTCAACAAATCACACGCTGCAGCCTATGCACTGCTCAGCTACCGCACGGCGTATTTAAAATGCAAATTTCCCGGGGAATATATGGCGGCGGTTTTGACCAGTCAATTGGGAAGTGAAAAATACTCCTATTATTTCTCGGAATGTCAGAGAATGGGGCTCGCCATTCTGCCTCCTCACATCAACGAAAGCGAGCATTCCTTCTCCGTTTCCGAGCGTGGTCTTCGGGTGGGCTTCGTCGGAATCAAGAACGTGGGAGACGGTCTGATCGAGGCCATCTTCCGCGAGCGCTCGAAGGCTCCCTTTGAAAGCTTTGGGGATTTTGTGGACCGTATGCGCGGCAGCGGGCTGAACAAAAAAGCGCTGGAGAGCCTTGTGCTTTCCGGTGCGATGGACTGCTTCGGCATTGCCCGCTCACGACTCTGCGCCGTCATCACACCGATGATGGACTATGCCCGAGACACCCAACGGGTGGAAATGTCGGGACAGATGAGTCTGTTCGAGGGAGGCGGTCTGGAGGAGGAGCAAAGCAGAGAAAGCTTTCCCGATATCCCCGAATTTGACGAGAAGGATCTGCTCAAGGGCGAAAAGGCCGTCTGTGGCGTTTATTTTTCCGGGCATCCGTTAAAAAACTACGCCGAGACCGCAAAAGCGCTCGGCGCGGTGGAAATCCTCAGCTTTCGCACGGAGCCGGAGCGCTTCCGTGACGGAGACGAGGTGCGCCTCCTTTGTCTGGTCGAGACCCTGACCCTCAAGCAGGTCAAGAGCGGCGCCAGGATGGCCTTCATTCAAGGAGAGGATCAAACGGGACGTTGTGAAATCGTGGTGTTTCCCAAGGTTTTCGAGCGGGCAGGTGAGATCCTTGAGGAGGGACGCGTTGTGGCTCTTCGAGGCAGGATCAACACCAAGGATGAGGAGATCAAAATCCTTGCGGAGGAGTTTTTTTTGCCCGAGGATGTAAAAAAGCACGCCTCTTCCTCCCAAAAAACGGTTGAGGTCCGTGAACAAACGGTGAAAAAAGCCGTAAATTTCCACACAGTTTCCAAATTGTTCTTGCGTTTCCCTGAAAAAGGGAGTAAAATAGAGAGAAGGACAATGGCTCTTTTCCGGATCTTCCCCGGAGAAATCCCTTGTTACTTTTACTATCTTGATTCGCAAAAGCTTTATCATATCGCGGGTCTTGGTTGCACCCTGACCCCCAGGGTTTACCGCGAGCTTTGCGCGCTTCTCGGAGAGGAGAACGTCAAGCTGAAATAGACCCACCCTTTCGATCCGCAACAATCTATGAGGAGTAGCGATGGAAAACAACGAAAAGAAGAAACCGATCTCCGAGGCAAAGACCTCGGAAAAGACACCGGTGGAATCCTCTTCGGAGGAGACCCGCAAGCCAAAAACGAATCCTCCTGCCGGAGGTGCTCCGACCCCTTCGGACAAGCAGGCAAAGCATCAAGGCGAAAAGAAGGACAGGAAGCCCTTGAACGCCGACGACGTCAAACAAATCCTGAAGCGGGTTTTTCTGACCTTGAGCAAATACACGGGCAAGATTGTCACCTATGCTCTGAACGT
This sequence comes from Clostridia bacterium, assembly GCA_017508505.1. The sequence continues at coordinate 973 of JAFVYT010000186.1, read as the reverse complement.
GATTCTGACGGTGCTTCTCATCGGCATCATCACGGGCTCCGCCATGGCTTGTGCTCTGGTCATTTACATCAAAAGCTACGTCGATCCCATTTATGACATCCAGAATCTGAAGACCGACTCCAGCCTGACCACCTCCGTTTATTATCAGAAGACGTCGGAGGACGGCTCTCAGGAGTGGGTGGAATGGGAGGAGGAGCGCATTCACGGAACGGAAAACCGAATGTGGGTCTCCTACGAAGAAATGCCCGACGATCTGATCAACGCCTTCGTTTCCATTGAGGACAAGCGCTTCTTTACCCACAAGGGCATTGACATTCGCCGCACCACCGGTGCGGTGCTGGGATTTCTGACCGGAGATGATTCCTACGGCGGCTCCACCATCACGCAACAGCTGATCAAAAACGTTTCCGGAGAGGATGACGTTACCATTCAGCGAAAGATTCAGGAGATTTTGCGCGCTTTAAATCTTGAGACCAAGCGCTCCAAGCAGGAGATCCTGGAAATGTACCTGAACACCATCTACCTTTCCAAGGGCTGCTACGGCGTTGCGGCGGCGGCCTACGAATACTTTGGCAAGGAGGTAGCGGATCTGACCCTCGTGGAATGTGCCGCTCTTGCCTCGATCCCTCAGAATCCGACGAAATTTGATCCCGCCGCAAATCCGGAAAAGAACAACGAGCGACGCGACATCGTGTTGAACGAAATGTACTATAACACGGACATTGACAAGACCTATACCATCGAGGAAATCCGAGCCGCAAAGGAGGAAGAGCTCACTCTTGCGAAGGATTCCGATGGGATGTATTCGGAAACGGTGCACAGTTGGTTCGTGGATACGGTGATCTTCGACGTCATTGCGGATCTTCAGAAGACCTACAACTACGACGAGCAGACTGCGAAAAATCTGCTTTACAGCGGCGGTCTTTCCATCTACACCACCATCGACCGCGACATTCAGGCAAAGCTCGATGCC
>JAFVYT010000014.1 GCA_017508505.1 Clostridia bacterium | reverse complement strand
GCTTGCCGGTGGTGCCGGAGGTAGACTGAATGCGAACACAGTCCTTCAGGGGCTTTCCCATCAGACCGTAGGGATAAGCCTCGCGCAGATCGTCCTTGGTCAAAAAGGGAAGCTTGTGCAGATCGGCTACCCCGCGGACGTCGGCAGGGGTCAGGCCCTTCTCCTCCATCTTCTTGCGGTAGTAAGGAACATGGTCCCAAACGTGCTGAACCTGCTTGACGAGTCTTTCGTTCTGCCAAGCCAGGATCTGCTCCCGGGACGCGGTTTCGATTTCGGGTTGGTAATAGCGCTTCATGGGGAAATCCTCCTAAAAATTTAAGCCTGTCTACCAAGAAGGAAGGCGCGGCGATTCAGCTCCAAAAACTTCGGCGGAACGCTCTTTTCGATGGCGTCCAGCCACTCTGCCTCCGTAAAGTCGAAAAACTTGGAAAGTCTGCCCATCAGGGCGATGTTGACCGCCTTGGCACTGCCTGCCTCCGTGGCCATAGCCAAAGCGTCGAAGGCCTCCAGATGAATGCCTGCGGCGCGCATCTTGTCCTCCAGCCCCTCGGGATACTCAGCAGCTCCGATGATCACGGGCATGGGATTGATCTTCTGGGTGTTCACCACCACGGTGCCGCCCTCACGGAGATACTCCGTCCAGCGTGCGGCCTCCAGAAGCTCGAAGGATACGATGAAGTCCGCCTCGCCCTTGTCAATGACGGGGGAGTAGACCTTATCCCCGAAGCGGACGTAGGTCACCACGGACCCGCCGCGCTGGCTCATACCGTGAACCTCGGAAACCTTTACGTCGTAGCCGCGGGAAAGGAGCAGACGCCCCAAGAGCTTGGAGGCCAGAAGGCTACCCTGCCCGCCGACACCGACGATCATAATGTTTTTCGTTTTCATCTTCATCCCCTCCTTACAGTGCCCCGAATTTGCAAAGCTGAGCGCAAACGCCGCAGCCGGTGCAAAGGGTGCTGTCCACCACGGCCTTGCCGCCGGCCATACTGATGGCGGGACAGCCGATTTTCATACAGGCCTTACAGGAGCGGCACTTGTCCGCGTTCACCGAGATCGGCCCGGGGTGTTTCACGTACTTGAGCAGAGCGCAGGGTCTGCGGGAAATGATGACGGAGGGCTCGGCGGCGGCCAGCTCCTCCTTCACGGCCTTTTCCGTCTCGGCCAGATCGTAAGGATCCACCACCCGAACTCTGCGGATGCCGATGGCACGGCAAAGAGACTCCAGATCCACCGCCGCGGCAGGGTCGCCCTTGAGGTTTTGACCCGTGGTGGGGTTCTGCTGATGACCGGTCATACCGGTGATGGAGTTGTCCACGATGATGACGGTGGCGTTGGAATTGTTATACGCGATGTTCACAAGACCCGTCATACCCGAGTGCATAAAGGTGGAGTCGCCGATGACGCCCACGGTTCTCTCGCTCGCTCCCTCCAAGGCCTTGACAAAGCCGTGGAGACCGGAGACGGAGGCACCCATACAGATGGTGCTGTCCAAAGCGTTCAGGGGAGCGACGGCACCCAGGGTGTAGCAGCCGATGTCACCGAGGGCACAGATCTTGTTTTTGGCCAATACGTAGAAGAGGCCTCTGTGAGGACAGCCCGCGCACATCACGGGGGGACGCATGGGGATGGCGTCCTCCAGCGCCTTGCCCGCAGGCACGGCCCTGCCGAGCTTTTCCGCCACGAGGTTCTGGCTGAATTCCCCGATGGGGGAGAAGAGCTCCTTGCCTACGACCTCAAGGCCCAGATTGCGGCAGTGGGATTCGATGAAGGAGTCCAGTTCCTCCACCACCACGAGCTTTTCCACCGAGGCGGCAAAGTCGCGGATGGCCTTCTCGGGCAGGGGCCAGACAAGACCCAGCTTCATGACGGGATATTCGTCTCCCACCACTTCCTTTACGTACTGATAGGAGGTAGAGGAGGTGAGGATGCCCATCGCGCGGCTCTTCCCCTCCTCGATGCGGTTGAGGGGACAGGTCTCTCCGTACTCTGCCAGCGCGCGGGTGCGCTCCTCCACCACGGGGTGGCGGCGCTTGGCGTTGCCGGGCATCATAATGTATTTGGCGGGGTTTTTCTCATAGGGCTTTTCGCACTCGGTGCGGGGCCCCTCCTCCACGATGCTCTGGGAATGGGCCACGCGGGTGCACATCTTCAGAAGCACGGGGGTATCAAAGCGCTCGGAGATCTCGTAGGCCGCCTTGGTAAAGGCGATGGCCTCGGCGGAGTCCGAGGGCTCCAGCATGGGGATCTTGGCGGCGCGGGCGTAATGGCGGGAGTCCTGCTCGTTCTGAGAGGAGTGCATTCCGGGGTCGTCGGCCACGGCGATGACAAGACCCGCGTTCACGCCGGTGTAGGCGATGGTGAACAGAGGATCCGCCGCCACGTTCAGGCCCACGTGCTTCATTCCGCAGAAGCTGCGCTTGCCTGCCATTGCGGCGCCGAAGGCGCTCTCCAGAGCCACCTTCTCATTGGGAGCCCACTCGGCGTAGACCTCGGGGAAGAGGGCAACGCTCTCGGTGATCTCGGTGCTGGGGGTACCGGGGTAACTGGAAACAAAGGAGCATCCCGCCTCGTAAAGGCCGCGGGCTACCGCTTCGTTTCCGAGCATCAGCTTTTTCATATCGTTTCTCCTTCTCCCGCCGCGTCCTCGGGGGACGGCAGGATCGATTTGTTCCGTCAGGGGGGGATCAGTGATTGATCTGTGCCTCCACAAGGCTGCCCTTGCAGTATTTTTCTCTCAGGGCGGGCTTTTCGATCTTGCCCGTGGGGTTGCGGGGTACCTTGTCAAAGAAGATCTTGCGGGGACGCTTGTAGCGGGGCAGACCCTCGCAGAAGAGAGCGATCTCCTCCTCGGTGGCCGACTCGCCCTCCTTGATTTCGATGATGGCGGCGCAGATCTCGCCCAGTCTCGGGTCGGGCAGGCCGATGACCGCCACGTCGCAGATCTTTTCGTTGGTACGGAGGAAGTCCTCGATCTGCACGGGGTAGATGTTCTCCCCGCCGGAGATGACCACGTCCTTCTTGCGGTCTACCAGATAGATGAAGCCGTCCTCATCCTCCCGCGCCATATCTCCGGTGTAGAGCCAGCCGTCCTTCAGAACCTCGGCGGTGGCCTCGGGATTCTTGTAGTAGCAGAGCATCACGCCCGGGCCCTTCACGCAGAGCTCGCCTACCTCGCCGCGGGCGACCTCCCGATCCCCGTCCACGATCTTGGCCTCCCAGAGATAGCCGGGCTTGCCGATGGCGCCCACCTTGTGGGTGTTTTCTACGCCCAGATGCACGCAGCCGGGGCCGATGGACTCGGACAGACCGTAGTTGGTGTCGTAGGCGTGATGGGGAAAGAGCTTCAGCCAGCGAGCCACGAGGCTCGGGGGCACGGGCTGTGCGCCGATGTGCATCAGACGCCAGGTGTCAAGACCGTAATCCTCCAGACGCACCCGACCGGAGTCGCTGGCGTCCAGAATGTCCTGCGCCCAGGGCACGAGCAGCCACACGATGGAGCATTTCTCCTCGGTGACGGCACGGAGGATCCACTCGGGCTTCACCCCGCGCAGAAGCACCGCGCGGCTTCCGGACAGAAGAGAGCCGAACCAGTGCATCTTGGCACCGGTGTGGTAGAGAGGGGGGATGCAAAGGAACACGTCGTCACGGGTCTGACCGTGGTGTCTCTGCTCCGTCTTGCAGGAGGAGACCAGCGCGGCGTGATTGTGCAAAATAGCCTTGGGAAAGCCCGTGGTGCCGGAGGAAAAGTAAATGGCGGCCAAGTCCTCGTCCTCGGGCTTCACGGGAGGCACTCCCGAGGAGCAAAAGCCCATCAGGCGCATCAGATCCTCGGTGTAGTCGGGCTTGTTTTTTCCGACGAAGAAGAGACTTTTCACCCCGCCGAGCTCGTCCTTGATGGCGTCCATACGGGTGACGAATTCAGGCCCGAAGACCAAAACCTCCACGTCCGCCAGCTCCAGACAGTAGCGGATCTCGTCGGAGGAATAGCGGAAATTCATGGGCACGGCGATGCAGCCGGCCTTCAGAATGCCAAAGTATACGGGCAGCCACTCCAGACAGTTCATCAGAAGGATGGCTACCTTGGTGCCCTTCTCGTAGCCGCGGGAGAGCAGGAGATTGGCCATACGGTTGGCCTTCCGCTCAAACTCGCGCCAGGTCAGCTCTCTGCGGTAGGGGGCGTCGGCGGCCTCCTCAATGAGCTTATACTCCCGCCAGGTGACGTGGCTGTCCCGAGCCTCGGAGGGATTCAGCTCCACCAGAGCGACCTCCTGCCCGTAGAGACGGGCGTTGTGCTCCAAAAAATCGGTAATCGGCATAACGTACTCCTTTTTTGCGGGTACCGAAAAAAAAGGTCCTTGCGCCAAAGCACAAGGACGAACGGGTGTTCGCGGTACCACCTTATTTCACCGCAGAAATGCGGCCTCTCGGGCGCTGTATCGGGCGCTCCCGTCCTCCCTTACCAATCGCTCTTCGGGAAGGCTGCTCCGTGAGGGAATTCACCCCTTCTTCTTCACCGTCTCGCAGCGACCGACGGCTCTCTGGGGAAGAGGGGAAAGGGCTACTGGTCTCCATCAACGCATTGGAATATGTAGTTAGATTATCATTTTTTTCGCCCAAAGTCAATAAATTTGTTAAAAAAAACAGAAGTCGTTGACCCAAAGCTCCCGTCTTTTTGGCAATCTTTCCGTTTTTTCTCAAAAAAGCGCGGTGCCGCCTTTACAAAAGGGGCTTTTCATCATATAATAGGGGGAAAAGACCGCGCCGGTACGGCACGGGAAAGGAGGGCGAGGCGCTCGTGTTTGACCCGAAGGTGTTTTTTTTGACTCTGCAGAACGTGGCGATGCTTCTGATCTTCATTTTCACAGGCTATTTTCTGCGGCGAAGCGGGAAGCTGAATCGGGATTCCGCTACGGTGATCTCCATTCTGACCACCTTCGTTTTTTCTCCTGCCTATACCATCTCAAATCTTCCCAAGACCTTTACGGTGGCAAACCTCTGGCAGAATGCCCGCCTCATTCTGATTTCTACCCTTCTGATTTTAGCGGCCATTTTCGTGGCACGGATCCTGGGGAAGACGCTGGGTCGGGACGGCTTTGAGCGGAGAACCTTTTCCTATATGTTCGCCTTCGGCAACAGCGGCTACTTTGGGTATCCCGTGGTGCAGGGCGTCTTCGGGGAGGAGGCGCTGGGACAGTTCATCATCTTCTGCCTGCCCGTGAACATCGCCATCTTCAGCTACGGCTACGGGCTCTTCGTGGAAAGTCAGGGGGGCAAGTTTCAGGCCAAGAAGATCTTTCTTTCTCCGATGATCATCGGCTGCTATATCGGCTGTATTCTCGGGCTGACGGGATTTCAGCTTCCGAGCCTCGTCACCTCCGCTCTTTCGGGGGCTGCAGCCTGTATGAGCCCTGCTTCCATGATTCTGGCAGGTGTGGTGATGGGCTCCTTCCCCTTAAAAAAGCTGGTCTCGGGTCTGCGGCCCTATCTCTTGGGGCTGATCCGTCTCTTGGGTCTGCCGCTGTTTTTCGGCGTGATCCTGTACGTCTTGGGGCTAAGGGGCACGGAGCTGTTCCTCGGGCTTGTGAGCGTGTCGCTCCCCTCGGGAATGAACATCGTGGTCTATCCGGAGAGCCTCGGTCAGGATGCCTCGGCCAACGCGAAGGTGTGCTTCGTTTCTGTTTTGATGTCTCTTTTGACCCTGCCCGTGGTCTATTCGATCATTCAGACCGTCGCGGGGTTGTAATGCTGTTTTTTTGGAGGATTTGCTATGGGATTTGTTAAGACCCCCGTCAAGGGGATGAACGACTTTTTGCCTCGGGAGATGGCCCTGCGCCAAAGGGTGCTCTCTGTCATTCGCAAGACCTACGCCGCCTACGGCTTCCGGGAGATCGAAACGCCCTGTATGGAGCACATCGAAAATCTGACGGGCAAGCAGGGCGGCGAGAACGAAAAGCTCATTTTTAAGGTGCTCAAGCGGGGCGCCGCCCTTTCCCGTGCCCTGGAGAAGGGGGACGATCTGGCAGACTCGGGAATGCGCTATGACCTGACCCTGCCCCTGTCCCGCTTTTACGCGGCCAACTCCGCGTCTCTGCCCGCTCCCTTTAAGGCGATGCAGATCGGCAACGTATGGCGTGCGGATCAGCCCCAGAAGGGCCGCTTCCGCCAGTTTACCCAGTGCGACATCGACATTCTCGGGGACGGGTCGATCCTGGCCGAGATTGAACTGATCGGTGCCACGGGCAATATGCTCTCCACCCTCCTTGCGGGGACGGGCATCGAGGGTCTGACGGTGCACGTCAACGACCGTCGCATTCTGCGGGCGATGGCCCTTTCCGTTTCCTTCCCCGAGGAGAGCCTGGAGGAGGTCTTTATCATCCTTGACAAGCTTGACAAGATCGGCCCCGATGGGGTGAAGGCCGAGCTTTGCGCCATGGGCCTCGACGAGAGTGCCGTGGAGGCGTATCTGGCTCTGTTCGAGCGGGGTGCGGACTCCGTTTCCGAGTTCTGCGCAGGGCTGGATGAGGCCCTGCTGGATCCTGCGGTGCCCGAGGGGCTGGATACGGTGCTTTCCTGCGTCAAGTCTGCCCTTGCCGCCGACGTGACCTTGAAATTTGACCCCACCTTGGTGCGGGGTATGGGCTATTACACCGGTACCATCTTTGAGGTGAAGCTGAACGAATACAACTTCTCCGTGGCAGGCGGTGGCCGCTACGACGAAATGATCGGGAAGTTCTCCGGACAGAGGGTGCCCGCCTGCGGCTTCTCCATCGGCTTTGAGCGCATCATCACCATTCTGCGGGATCACCCCGTGGAGGACGGTGCCGCCTCCGAGGGCATTGCCCTGCTTCTGGAAAAGGGTGCCTCCCCCGAAAAGATGAAGGAGACCTTCGACCGTGCCGCGGCTCTGCGTGCCGAGGGGAATACGGTGACGGTGCTGCCCTTAAATAAAAATGCAAAATTCCAGATCGACCGTCTGATGGAGGACGGCTTTACGAAGATTGAACGGATCTACAAGAAATAAAGGAGAAGATCGATGAAGCTGATTGCGCACGCCTGCGGCCCGACGGAGTATCCCTCCAATTCCGTTCCTTCTGCTCTGCTCGCCCTGAAAAACGGGGCGTATCTTGCGGAGATGGATCTGCAGTTTACCTCCGACGGTCGCCTTGCGGTGTTTCACGATGCGGATCTGTCGAAGAAATTCGGCCGTCCCGAAAAATGCGGCGAGGTTTCCGCCGACGAGTTTCGGGCTCTGCGCCGCAGGGAGAATCCCGAGATCCCAGGCTACCTTCTGGAGGACTTCTTCTGTGCGGGGGTCGCTCCCATTCTTCTCCATCACGGACATGCGGTGATGGAGGCGACCATGGAGCTGGTGGAGGAATACGGCTATCGGGACAAGGTGGTCTTCGGGGTGACCCGTGTGGAGACCGTTCTGGGCATTCGTGCTCGCTTCCCCGAGGCTCGCATCCTCGGCTTTATCCCCTCCCCCGACTACATTGAGGCCTTTGCAGAGGCCGGTGCCTCCTACCTGCGCCTTTGGGATCGCTGGCTCACCCCCGAGAACGTCGCTCGCGTCAAAAAAAGCGGGGCCGAGCTCTGGATCATGACCGGTGGCCCCTCGACCCCCTTCAAGACCGGCCGTCCCGATGCAGAGCGCCTTCTTTCCTATCTCAAGTGGGAGCCCGACGGGCTATTGGTGAATGACATCCCTTTCGCCCGAAGCGTTTTTGCTTTGTAAAATGGCGCATTGCGGCGTTGTGCTGCGATAAAAAGCTCAGTCATTTACTCTAGTAAACTCCTTCGCTTTTTTCTTGCACGCCTAGCACTGCATCCATTTTACTTCGCAAAAATTTGCTTTGTAAAATCGGCTGCAACTGCGTCAAACATCACTCGCCCCTCGGTCATTTACGCCGGTAAACTCCCGTCGGGGGCTCGCTTGTTTTCCTTGTTTCGCTCGATTTTACTTCGCAAAAATTTGCTTTGTAAAATGGCGCATTGCGGCGTTTTACGGGAGTTTTATGGGGCGTTGCCCCATACCCCATTGGAACCCTTTTTTGAAAAAAAGTTTGGATCAAAAAACTTCAAAGTTTATTTTTTCATATCTTCCCCCGAGAAGAAAGCAAGAAAAGACCTCACGGTTTCGTGAGGTCTTTCTTATTGAAAAAACTTCAAAGTTTTTTGGGAGGAT
>JAFVYT010000185.1 GCA_017508505.1 Clostridia bacterium | reverse complement strand
TTGCCAAGGCAGAAACGCTCCTGCTTCCCGCCTCCGAGGAAACCGCCTATCAAAACTTTTCCGTCTTCCGCAAGGGCACACACTTCGGCATCACCGCCCCTTGGGTCAAGGAGGTCATCGTCGGCACGCCCCAGCGCACCGTCTCCCTCCCCTACACCCCCGAGGACAAGCGGGAGGACACCCTCCGAAAAATCCGCGAGGGCAGGAGAGCGGCCGGTGCAACCACCTGGATCTTCTCGGGGCTTTCCACAAGCCGTCCCGAGGATCTGAATTTTACGGTGCTGAACACCACCTACGTGGCCGCCTCCATCCGGGTTCAGCTTTATTTTGACACCCTCAGCGCAAAGAGAAGCTGGAAGACGGAGTCCACCCGCGTCTCCCTGAGGCCCCTTTCCCTTTCCGAGGAGGCTGTCGCCATCGGAGAAAAGGAGCTGCCCGAGAACGCGACCTTCTCCGTCCGTTTCCAATCCGATTTGCCCATCGTGATCACAAACGAGCACCACAAGGCAGACTATTTCGCCTTGGAGGAATGCTGAAAAATAAAAATGAGAAGACCGATCGGTCTTCTCATTTTTTGATTTCCAAATGGGCAAGCAGTGCGGCGGTGTGACTCGCCTTCTCGCTCGTGACCCCCTCCCCTGCCCGAAGGATGGCCCTCAGGCGGGCGCGGCGCTTCGGATCAAAAACGCCAAACCAGCGCCTGACCTGATACAAGGGATACAAAAGAGGGCGCTTTTTCAAATTAGGGTAGATCAATTCCAGATTTTTCCGAGGCAAGAAGAAAACCCGCCGGAAGCGGCGTTTTCCCTTCCCCTCTGCTCCCGCCTCCACGGCGGCCTCGTTCTCGTAGCTTCCGAACAGTCCCCCCGCCAGAAGGAAGTCCTCCATCTCGCAGGTCCACTCATCGTGAGGACGACCCCCGAGCCATACGGCACAAAGGACCGTGCAGGCACGGTAAAAGGCCGAAAGCCCCGTTTCCTCCAGCAATGCGGAAAAAGCGTCCTTATCATAGGGCATTTTTTGCTCCAAGAGATACAGATCCAAAAAGGGTCTGACCCCGCATCCCCCAAGGACAAAGTGCTTTGCCATATGGATCAGGTGGAAGGTGAGAAAGTGCTCGGGGGGCATCTCCCGTTCAAGGCCGCTCTCCCCTGCAGGAAGGCTCTCCTCCCAAACCCGTTTCAAAAAGGGCGCGGCCGAGGGAAGGCTCTCTCCGTCCATCAGGGCATAGTGAAGCTCCAGACAAATGCCGGAGCGGGAGACCAATTTGTGGTCGTAATGTCCCGTGTCCGCCTTTTTTTCATACCCCAGACCGCACAGCACCTCCACGGCACGGTCGCAGTCCTCGGGCCTGACCAAAACGTCCACGTCGGAGCTGGTGCGGAAATACCCCTCGGGATAATATCGGCGGAGCTTCGCCCCCTTTAAGGGCAAAAAGGAGATCCCCGCCTCCTCCAGCGCCCCGGAGCAACGCCTCGTTTCATACTCCATTCGCTCCGTTGTGAAAAGCGCCAGCATTTCCTTTTTTTGAAAGGCCTTACACGCGGGACTGTTCTTTGGCAAAAGGTCGCTTTGCTTTAAGGGAAAGCCGACCATCTGTGCCAAGTCCTGACTGTCTGCCAAGGCATACAGCGAGGGCAAAAGGGCAGGATCAAAGTCAGCCCGCTCCTTGTCTGAAAAAGCCCGCTTTTCCAAAGCGGCAAGAAGCGAGGCAAAAAAGAGCCTTTTGATCTGCTCGTTGGAGCCGCTTCTTTTCTCCGTTTCCCGTTTCACGTTTTCCTTCCTTGCTCTTCTTTCTTATAAAAGTCCTTTTTCCATCGCTTCCAGAACGCTTTTTGCCGTAATGAGGTCAACCGCTTCATCAATATCAATAGAACGGTACTTCGGCATCAGGTAGCCATAGCAACGATCCTCGGTAAGGACGTATTGGGGATCGCGGATCTTTGCGGCATCCACAAGGTAAATAGCTCCGTTTGTCCGATAATACTTTTCTCCCTCCTGTCTGCGCTTCACAGCCTTGGCTACGCACTCGCGACTGCTGTAGGAAAGGGATTCGTCCATCTTGTAGTACCAAGAGAGCGGATGATCTGCCTCCGAAACCGAGATTACGGTATTCACATCGTCCTTCTGCAGCATCCCAAAGGCATTCCGAATATCCTCGGCGGAACGCAAGGGAGACGTAACCTGGAGCAGGCAAACGTAATCAAAGAACTCGCCTCTTTCTTCATAGCGATCCAATACCTCTCTTACCACGTCCCAAGAGCCGGCTGTATCGGCAGAAGTAGCTTCTGAGCGCAGAAAGGGAACCTCCGCTCCGCAGGCTCTCGAAATTTCGGCATACTTTTCCGAATCGGTAGAGACCATGACCTTATCCATGCAGCCGGATTCCAAAGCAGCCTTGATGGTATAATCAATCAGCGGCCTGCCGTAAAGCTCGATGATGTTTTTATCCTTTAATCCTTTTGAGCCGCTTCTTGCCGGAATAATCGCCAGTGTCTTCATTTTATATCCTTTCATTTACTCCCCGAGAATAAAGGTCTTGTATTTTTGCTCCGCAATGTTCCAATCGGCCTCGGTGTCGATGTCCTGCACCACCTCCTCCGATACGATCAAGGGGACCGTTTCGGGGGTCACGGCAGTATGGTATTTACGGAAGGTTTCCAATTTGTGGAAATAAAACTGGCCGCAATCGTGATACCAAGGCTCCAGATCCTGACTGCGGGTATTCATATGCTCGGGATAGACGAAGCAGAGCTGATCCCCCCGAACCGCCACGGCTCTCTGGGGAGGATAGCTGAATTTGACGATGGGAAATACGACCCCGGCTCCCTTTTTCTCCATAATCTCGGCAGCATCCCGCAGCTTTTGCGCCGTGACGAAGGGCGCCGTGGGATACAGACAGCAAAAGGCGTCGAAGTGCTGTCCGCGCTTTTCATACTCCGACAGAACCTCCTCCAAAACGTCTGCGGTGGTGGCAAAGTCGTTGCTGGTCTTCTCACTTCTCATAAAGGGAACGGACGCACCGTACTCTCTTGCGACGGCGGCGATCTCCTCGGAATCGGTGGAGACCATCACCTCGGAGAACATACCGCTTTGGAGAGCCGCCTCAATGCTGTAAGCAATGATGGGCTTTCCGAGAAAGGGCTTAATGTTCTTTTTCGGAATACGCTTGGAGCCGCCGCGGGCGGTAATGATCGCAAGCCTTTTCATTTGTTCCATAATACGATTCCCTTCCTTACAGTCGGTAAACGCCGGGCAGGTCGCAGCATTTGCGGGTATCGAATACGATCTTGTCCCGAAGGCGCTCCATATTTTCCTTGATGTGGTCGTGATTGACCATAATGACTACCAGATCCGTATCCGCAAGGAAGCGGTCGAAGTCGTGATATTGATTGGGAACCAAATCCTCCTCGAAAAAGGGATCGTAGCACTTGATGGGGGCCACAAGGTGGCGCTCCTGACTCTCCAGAAGCTGCAGAGTGGGCGATTCTCTCGGATCGTCCACATTTTCCTTATAGGAAAGGCCGTACAGTCCCACGCGGGAAAGATCCGTCAGGCCGTTTTCCTTCATAATCTCAAAAATGCGGTTCAGGACAAAGTCGGGCATCCCGTCGTTGGTCTTCATCGATTCGTCGATGACCTTGGCGAGACTCGGATAGTCCCCCACAAGAAACCAAGGATCCACGGAGATGCAATGACCGCCTACGCCCGGGCCGGGCTGGAGAATGTTCACACGGGGGTGCATATTGCAAATGCGGATGATCTCGTACACGTCCATCCCGTCGTGGCGGCAGATCTTGGCCAATTCGTTGGCAAAGGCAATGTTCACCGCACGGAAGGTATTCTCCACCACCTTGGTCATTTCCGCGGTGCGGATGTCCGTCACCACGATCTCCCCTTGGCAGAAGGAGGCGTAAAGGGCCTTGATCCGCTCTCCCACCGCCGCATCGTCCGCGCCGATGGTACGGTTGTTGTGGTACAGCTCGTACACCATATTGCCGGGGATGATGCGCTCGGGTGCGTGGACAAGATGCACGTCCCGTCCGATCACAAAGCCCATTTCCTCGATCACGGGACGCACAAAGCGGTCCACGGTACCGGGAGAAACAGTGGATTCCACCACCACGGTGGCACCCTTGGGACACACCCCGAGGATGGTCTTGACCGCAGACACCACGTAGCAGGGATCTACCTTTTTCGAAAATTTATCATAGGGAGTCGGGACAGAAACGATATAGGTGTCCGTCACCTGATACTCCGTTGTGAAGCGGACTCCCGCCTTCACCGCATCGGAGAACAGCTCCTCCAGCCCCTTTTCCCGAAAGGTAGTCTTTCCCGCGTTCAGGGTAGCGACCAGCTCCCGATTGTAATCGGTCCCTACCACCTCAACTCCGTGAGAGGCAAGCATCAGAGCCGTAGGAAGGCCGATGTATCCCAATCCGATCACGTTTACCATAGTATCATTCTCCTTTGGAAGTATTTTTATTTCCTTTGACAGCCGACAAGCAATAAAACAGATAAAAGAGACAAAACAGCCCCAGAAGCACCAGACGGATCACGAAATGATCCAAAAAGAGCTGCGCCACACCAAAGCCCGCCAAAACGGTGACCGTGGGCAAAAGGTAGGTGCGGGGGCGCACGTTGTAGCCCTTGACGATGCGTCTGGCTACAAATTCGTGGAACAAAAACAGCACCACGTAGGAAACGGTGGTGGCGATGGCGGCTCCGTCAATGCCGTAGCGAGGGATCAAAAAGGCGTTGAGCCCCACGTTCACAAGGGCGGCAAGGATGGTCGCGGGGGCAACCAGCTTCGTATTGGAGCGAAGCTGCTCGTAGCCCAGAGGAAAGCGGTACAAAAAGAGGAAGAACACACCCAAGGCCACGTAGAGGATGCACGCCGTCCCCGACCAATACTCCTGAGGAGCCATCAGCTTCATAATCTCCGGGGCAAGGAGCATCACCCCCACAAAGCACATCCCGATGGTCATAGCGTAGAGGGTAAAGTATCGGGCAATGCGGCGGGTGCCCTCTCTCTGATCCTCGGCAGTATCCAGAGCCTTGGTCTCTTTAAAATACCAAGGGTTCCAAGCGTCCGCACAGGCAGAGGCAAAGACCAGAGCAAGCTGGCCGATGTTATAGGCGATGGTATAAATACCGTTGGCACTTTCCCCGCAAATGCTGACGATGAAGATCTTATCAGCACTGCCGTTGACCAGATTGGCCAAAAGATGAGGGATCAGGGGCAGGCCGAAGCCGAGAGCGTATTTGATGTCCCCCCGAAAGTTCTTTTTGTCCACTCCCTTCGGACGCAGGATCAGACAATATCCGAACAGCGCCACAAGGGCATAGGAGACCGCATACCCCACGATGCGGCCCGCGCTCTTGTCCGAGAAGAAAAAGACGAACAAAAGCCCGATGAACACGATCCCCAAAGAGGAAACGATGGAATAGGCCACCTTTTGCTTCGGCTGGCCATTGGCGATGAAGTAAGAGGAGAGGAGGTTATTCATGGATAGGCCGAAGGCCATCACGAAGATCAAGGGAACCAGATCCTCTCTTACACGGATCACCCCCGAGACGGGAGCGCGAAACAGAAACAAAAGGATGGAAAAGACCACCGCAGGCAAAAGCGCAAAGAGGGTCACGTTTTTCACGTAGGAGTCGAAGCGCTCGGGAGCGTGGTTGACCTTGGCCGCCAAAAGGCCACTGGAAACCTGCAGAAAAAAGAAGGTGGTCAGGATATTGGCATAGGTGAGAAAGTTGGATACGGCACCGTAGTCCGCACTCCCCATCAATCGGGTGAAAATGGGCGTTGTCAAAAACGAGATGCCCTTGAGCAAAAAGGACGCGAAAATAAACAGAACGGAGGAGGATAAAAACTCGTTTTTCTTCAGGGAGCCCAGGAGCTTTTTCAGGTTCAAGGGGTCTCCTCCTTCCCTTCCTCCTTCACGAGAGACAGGATCAGCTTTTCTTTGCCCCGACCCGTTTTGGGAATGGAGTCCACCACGACCGCCTCCACGTCCATCTGATCAAAAAAGTAGGTCTCCACGCTTTTTTGTATCTCGGCGAGCGCCTTCGGGGAAAGCGTCTCCCCCTCTGCAGGAACCAGCTTCAAAAGGCATTTCCCCTTCTCCCGCTGCTCGATCTGAAACATTGAAACACGGGAAAGCCAGGAATTCGGCAGGGTCGCAAAATCGCAAAATACGTCGGAAACCACAGCACCGTTTTTCAGGTACAAAAGGTCCGTGGCACGGCCCTCGATGGAATCGATCATTTGGTACGGTCTGCCGCAGGAGCAGGGGGTATCCGAAAGGGTAAAAAGATCTCGGGTCTGATAGCGAATCAACGGCATCGCCCTGTTATGAAGCCCCGTGGCGATCAGCTCCTTTTTCTCTCCCTCAAAGGGGATGAACTCCGCAATCCCGTATTCGGGCTGAAGGTGAAAACGAAGCCCCTTTTCACAGGTGCCCGCCACGCAGGCGTGCTCCGTATGCCCGTAAAAGTGCAGGATCGGAACACCGTAATAGGACTCCAAAAGCGCCTTCTGATGGGGATACAGCATTTCGGAGTTGAGAATGAGCCCCTTTAAATGCGGCATGGGATTTGGAATGCCCTTATCTTGAAGGGCACGGGTCAAATGATACAAGGCCGAGGGCATTCCCTTCATCCAAAGGGGATCCACCCACTTCAGCTCTTCGGCATAATCCTCGGCACGGGTGGCTACAAGGGCATAGGAAAAGATCCAAAGAGGCTTCCCGGGATATTTTTTCCCAACTCTTCCATATCCGGCCGCCTCCGCCTCCCGCAAAAAACGGGAGACGTCGAAAATGGCAAAGGTGACCGTTCTTTCCCTCTTATCGTAGCCGATGCGGCTGTAGATATGGTCCACAAAGGCCGCCTCGCGGGCATCGTCCAGATCCTTTTCGAAATAGAATTTCACGGGCTTTCCCGAGGAGCCCCCCGTTTCGTGGATGACCATCTCCTCCTTCGGGATGGCGCGGGAGAGCATTCGGTCGCCCTCGCGGCGAATGATATCCTTGGTCAAGAAAGGAAGGCAGGCCAGATCCTCGATGCCTTGCACCTTGGCGGGGTCGAGGCCCTTCTCATCAAAGAGCTGCCGATAATAGGGCACGTTCTCGTAGGCATAGGCGATCAGCTCCCGAAGTCTTTTATTCTGATCGGCACGGAGCTCCTCGGGACTTTTTGAAGCAGAAGAGGCAAGCAGGGCCGAAAAACGGTCGTATTCCCTGCGCCAACGGGAGGAATGGCAAAGCGCACGGGGCGCCTTGGACCGCAAAAAGCGCAGGCCGTCCTTGATCCAAATCCGAAATCTTTTCGCTAGCATAACGTGTTCTCCTTGGCCTTCTTAAAGCCGTTTGATCCGTATTGTTTTCGTTTCCTTTCCCAAAATGGGAACCGAAAGGCAGAGTGTTTTTTGTTTTTTTCCGTATTCCTCGGAAACAAAGCGCTCCTCGACGGCAATCTCCCCTTCGACGGAAAAGAGCACGCGCTCCCCCCGATGGGTCAGGATCAGTCCCTTTTCCACCCGCTCCACCGAAACAGAGGGGTGCAAAAGGAAGTGCAGCGTCCCCGGGGGAGGGGTGCTTGCGTCGGTGGAGGTCCACTCATCCGAGACCAGCACCTCCCCCTCCGAAAGCGCGAGGGTCCTACGGTGCAAATAGGGCAAAAAGCCCGTATGCTCGGCGGTGATCCCGCAATCCGTCCGAGAAAGCTCCCGTCCTCTCGCCCTTCTGGGGGTATAGTCGAACCACTCGGGAAGCTCGTTTTGCTCCCGCGCGTCAAGGGACAGCGTGTTGTGTCGGTCGGTGCGGAGGTTGTCTCGCCGCGCACCGTCCTCTTTCACGTAGAGATAGGTTCCCCGATCCACAAAAAAGGGTACACCGCCCACCCAAAGCTGAAGGGAAAGCTGGTCGTTGTGGCTGTGTCCCCCGATGGCCGCATTGCGATGGGGATCGGGAATGGGGTCACAGCGAAATGCCGCGTCGATCCCATCCCGGGAGAAAAGGTAGAGCCCGAAGCGCTCCGCGCCGAGGGTCACCTCGGGAAGCGGGAGCTCCTTTGCCAAGGAAAGGGACACCTCAAGAGAGGCGGAATCGTAGGAAAAGTAATTCGGCAGGGGCAGAACCCTTCCGGAATCGTTATCCCCAACTCCCACAAGCCTTCCGTCCACGGCGTGGCCTTGGGAGAAGGCCAGCATCTCGGCGGCCTTTTCCAAAAGAAGAGGGGTTCTTCCTTGTGGAACAAAATACAAATACTCCAAAAGAGAGCGGGAAACGTACTGATGATAGTGGGTGGAGCACTCGTAAAAGGAGCCGTCGGACTCCACCGTCCCCCTAAGAAGGGCACCGAGGCGGCGCAGATTGCGCTTTTGATAGGTCCCGATGAGAGGATGACGGGGCAACAGCGCCATCACCCAGGAAAGCCCCAGAAGCCCGAAAAAGTAGTGATTGGACTGATAGGCTACCCCCGCCTCGGAATGCTCCAGAACAAAGAGGAGTGCCTCCTTCAAAAAAGCCGCACCGAGACGGCGCTCCGCCTCGGCGGGAGCGCGGCGCAGAGCCTCTGCCACCGAGATGGCACGGATGGACACCTCCATCGAGCACTCCCCCTCGTAGAGCCTGAGGCTCTCGCCACCCTCAAGAGCCTTGCAAAGAAGGGTCTTTGCCTCCTCGGAGTCGGAGGCGGCAAGGGCAAAAAGCTCGTGACAGCGGTGCAGCTCCCAAGGGTATTTCGTGTCCGATCGGGCGAGAGGATCGTCCTTTTCGTAAAAGAGAAGCTTGCGCTCTCCCGCGGCGATCCGCTCGACGTCCCCCGCCTTTTCCCGATAGAAAAGGGGGGCATCCTCATCCCTTGGAATCTCAAAGGCCTCGGGAGGAAGGGCTCGGAGGCGGCGAGCCTCCCCCTTCATCCTGATTCTTCTGAAAAAATAGGAGCTGACGCCGTAAAGGGCACGGCAAAAGCCGTATTTGCGGAAAAAGGACAGGATCCGATTCATTGGAAGACCTCATCCGTAACCCCGACCAGATCAAACTCCGCAAGAAACGCCTCCCGACGCTCGGCATAGATCCGCTTCGCATCCTCGGGAGCGGAAAGCAGAGCCACCACGTCCTCGGGGCTCCTCGCACGGTGGTTCACCTGCCTGACGCAGCAGTCGTTTCGGTCAATAAAATCGGTATCGTGGCCGTCAAAATCCAGAATGATGCCCGGTGTGCCGAGCGTCACGCTCTCAAACAGCACCGATGAGGTCATACTCATGGAAAAATCCGACTGCAAAAGCAGCTTTGCCACAGAGTCCTCCTTTCCCGCCAAAGACACAAAGGAAAAGCGGCGGGCCAATTCGTCGAAGCGCTCCGTCTCATTCTGACGGTAATGGGGCTTGATCACGACCCTTGCCTCCGTACCCGCCTCGGAAAGGGCCGAAAAGAGCTTTTCCAAGGCATCGTAATAACGCAGGGCATAGGAGTCGGGCTGGAGAAAGACGGAAACGGAAAGCCCCTTCTCCTCCCGCTGCGGATGCTTTTTCCCGCTGACGGGCAGATACAAAAGAAAGGAGGGGTGATGAGCGTGATACAATTCCCAAGTGGAACGGGTATGGAGATAATAGCGATCCGCCAGATCCAGATCGGGCAGGAGCACCCGCCCCATGGCAACGTACTGGAAATTATAGTGGGGGATCCCCATTTTCTTGGTCAGGGCTCTGACGTGGCTCGCCTGAAAGCCGAAGGTATAATCGGTCAAAACGAAATCAGGCTTTTTGGGAAGGGACTTCATCGCACGCTCGGCCAAGACGGCATAGGGGCGGTAGGTCATGGTCACAGTGCGGGAAATGCGTCGGAGGATGCGGCGGGGAATCGTACACTTCAACCCCTCGCAGGAAAAGGAAACGTCCTTTTTCTGAATCCTTATTCTCCCAAAGTGCAGCAGCTCCCGAAGAAAGGCAAAGGGCCCAAGGCCCGTCATACGGATAAAATCTCCGTTAAAATCCTCATCGTAAGTCAGAGAGGACGGGATCAGATACACAGGTCGAACACGGCTCTGGTCCGCCAAAAGGGACGTCATATGGCGAAGCTGTAAATTCAAGACCAGGGGAACCGCCGCAATGGGACGGGGATCGTCGGGAGTCAGGCGGGACTCCTTTTTCGTCAAAAGGCAGCGCTTCCACTCTGCAAAAAATGCGTGGAGCAGAAACCGACTCTCCCGATAAAAATGAAGAAGAGAAAGGGAAAGATCACTCTTTTTCCCAATGCGACGAAGGGTCAGCCCCTCCCTTCCGGCAAAATACGCCTCCAGAACGGGAGCCAGAAGCCAAGAGGAGCGGTACAGGAGCTTTTCTCCCTCCCCCTCTCCCCGATGCAGGGTAAAGAAGGGCTTGGTGCCGCCGCCCACGAGAATCATTTCTTGGATGCCCTCCCCGAGGATCGCCTCCAATTGTCTGGTCACGGTGACCAAGCGACGGAAGATCGCATCGTAGAAGCTGTTCTGCAAGGGGGCAAGCGAATCGGGCAGGTCACGGAAAAAGGCATTGCAGGCATTTTTACACGCTACGCTGTCCGCACCGGTGCTTTGCTCGTAATAGACCTTTTTCCCGGGAAGCGCGTCGTAGCGAGGGCTCTTTCGCATCATAAACAGCGTATCTCCCTCCCCGACTGCCCCTACCGGAGGCTCCTCGTCAAGGAGTACCCAAAGCTTTTTGGATGCCATATCTTCTTTCTTCCTTCTTTTTTACGTTCATAATTTTGATGCAGCAATATACGTAGAGGAACAGCGTGGGGGAAAAGGAGTGCATATTGGACAAAAACAGCATGGGGATGGAATAGATCAGATGCCAGAAGGCAAAGCGCTCCTCCCCGTCCAGCTCCTTGTAGCGGCCGATGAGCCCCAAAAGCCTTCCGTAAGGGATGGCCATCACCAAAAACAGCGGGATGCCGCCCTTCAGAATAAAGTTACCCCAGCCTACGTGGAGGGCCTCCGCCACGTCCCCGAGACCCGTGTGGGTACCGCCGAAGCCGCGCCCGATGACAATCTCCGGAGGGCTTGCCTCTCCCAGATAGTTGAAGGTCTCCACGAAGCGATTGAAGGTGCTCAGGTCCTCGGAGCTCTCAAGGGTACGGTCAAACAGACTTTGGAACAGCTCCGTGACCGTGTCCCAAAGAAAAAGCCTTGCGATAAGGAAA
This sequence comes from Clostridia bacterium, assembly GCA_017508505.1. Next base: position 8,952 of record JAFVYT010000185.1, on the reverse strand, counting down.
ACAATCGCGAGAAAGCCGAGGATCTGCAGGGTGGAGCGCTTCCGATTGGGAGGATTCCCAAAGAGCAAGATCAGGATCACCACGGCCAGAATCACGCCGAGCTGCAGCAGGATCATACGCTTTACGATGATCAGATTCAAGGCCACCAAGGCGGAAAGATACAAAAGGGGCAGATACAGAGAGTCTCCCTTTAAAAGCTTTAAGATCAGATACGGTGTCACGCACCAAAAAAGCGTCGTATAGAAAAAGATCTCCTCCCACTGATAGCCGCGGTTGATGGCAAGGCTGAGGTCAAAATCGATGCGGCTGAAGGCAAAAGCAAAGCCCACAAGGCCCAAGAAAAGCGTAACGGAAAAGAGCTTTTCGAAAAAGGGGAGCTTGAGCCTTTGCAGAAAAATGGCGCTGAGAATGTGCAGATAAACGGTGGTGCACACCACGTCACGGGCAATGCGTCCGTTGAACAGGGCCATCACCGCGGTGATGAACAGCACCCCGAGAAAGCACAGCAAAAGCCACATCGAGTATCCCGAAAGAGGAAGCCTTTCGCTCTGGGTCAAAAAGGCCCAAACGGGCACGAACACGGCAACGGCCGCGTTGACGTAGATCAAAAGCTTCGGCAAAACGCCTTCGTCGATGTAATAGTTATAGATGTATTCCACAGTCAAAAGAAGAAAGAGGACGAGAATGAGCTTTTCATTCTGCCCGAGTCCCCTCCAGAGGGAGGGCTTCTTCTCCTTTTTTTCTGCAGCGGTGTGTATGGACATAGATTCGTTTCTCCTAACGCTTGATCAGCTTTTCGGCAACCCCCGCGGGGGAAAAGGCGGGAGACGGAGCAAAGCTGCGGGGCTGCTCCATCAGAGAGCGGATCGCCCCCTCGATGGCCCCCTTTTCATTGGGACAGAGAAGGAAACGGTCATACTCGCGAAGATACTCGCACATCTGCTCGGCACATTCCCCATCGGTGATCACGAGGATTGGCCGGCTCGTGGCGGCGGCGTGGTAGATCTTCCCGGGGATCTGCGTGCCGAAGCGGTTCAGAACACAGACCAGAAGGTCGCTGGAGGCCTCAATCTCCCGGGCATCCCCACGGGGCAAAACGTGAATGGAATCCGTAGGGGAAAGAGACAGATCGCTGTCTCCCACCACATACCCCTCCACCTCGGGGGAAAGGGCAACGAGGGCCTCGTAAAAGGGCAGAATGTTCCGCACGGCGCTGTGGTAAGCTCCCACGTAGCTGACGCGAAAGCGCTCGTTTGCGGGAGCGGGCTCCCTTCTTTCCTCGATGTACGGAACGGGTGCAAAATCCATCCGATCCTGCAGATGGAAAAAGAGCCTTTTCTGCTCCGTCAGAGTAAAGGGAGACACGTACACGATCCGATCCGCCCCCCGCAGAAGCTTTTTCTCCAGGCGCCGCACCAAAAAGGTGGGGCAAAGGCTCTTTCGGGTCATATCCAGCGTCAAAGGATCTCCCCAATACTGCACCCACCGTGCGGCCTTCAGCCCCTGACGGAGCAAGGTCGCTCCCGCAAGATGCGCAGTCTTGGGGTCGGAGGAGGTCAAAAGCAGGTCAAACTCCCGCTCCTCTCCCAGGATCTCAAGGGAGATCCCCTTGGCCATTCCTTTGGTGGAGCCCAGCACGCTGAAGGCGTGATAGACCCGACGAAGCACGTTCACAAGCCGGGCCTTCAGGCTCTTTTTCCCGGGATCCGTCCAGATTTTTTCCCGCAGGGCGCTTTTGCCCAAGCGGATCAGCCGCACCCGCTCCAAAAAGGGATAACGGGAAAGGGAAACGGGCGTTCCGCCCGCACTCATCTCGGGAGAGATCAGAGTAACGGCGTGTCCCAAATCCACGAGCCCCTTCACCACCGCAAGGTTTCTGAGCATCGCAGAGGTGAGAGCTTCCACCGGGGACATGGTGATCATCAGTATCTTCATACAGATTCCTTACTTTTCTGCCTCGGAAAAGGGCGTGAGGCGTTTTTGACTTTTCAATCCCCTTTTCATCCAAGCATACGCACGGGAAAAGGAGAGACCGTTCTTTTTATAATTCGGATGTCGGATCAGATCCTGCAGACAAAGCAGCCGTCCAAAGGGTCGGCTGATGGAGGCGTAGAGCACACCCTTGTCAAAGTAATACTTTTCCGTATATCCCCGAAACCACGTGGACTCAGTCTGATCCACCGTGGCGATCAGAGCGGGGTAGGCATACAGCTTCAGGCCCTTTTTGAGCATGGAAATGATGTAGAGGGTATCCTCCCCGCAGGAAAAGGGCGTTCCGCCCCCGAAGTTGCAATTGAAGAAAATTCCCTCACGGGAAACGGAGCTTCGCCGCACCGCAAGTCTTACGGCGCCATAGTTTAAGGCATTGTACCATCTCACCCGACGGGCCTTGCCGTTTTGGCGGCGTCCGATGTCCGAGCCAACGGTCTCGATGTTGAAAATGATGCAGTCTGCCCGAGGAAGCTCGGAAAAGGCCCTCTCCACGGTATCTCGATATCCGTCCACATACCTCAGGTCATCGTCGGAAAACAGTAGATACTCTCCCGTGGCGTAGAGAAGGGCAAGGTTTCGGTTCACCCCCACGCCCCGCGTAGCGGTGGAGATCATCCTTGCGGTGTTTTCCCCGAAGGATACCTCCCGATACCCCGTCTCGTCCGACTGATTGGCAAATACCACGTCGGATTGCAGGTTCATCTCCCGGATTTTTCCAAAATCCCTTTGGTGCATCGTGGCACACAAAACCTCAAGTTTTGCTTTTTTCCGTTCCGACCCCATCACGTTTCTTCCTCTCAAAATCGACGCAGACGCTTACAGACGCCAATACTTCATTCCGCTTTTCTCCAGATCGGAGACCCGATACAAGCCCTTCACGTCGATCAGAACTTTCTTTTCATCCTCACAGACACAAAACAGCCCCTTGACTTCATCCAAGGTGAGTGCTTTGAATACGTCGTGAGCAACCGCTACGATCACGCAATCCGCATCCCGCACCTCGGAAAGAGGCGTCAAGGTTACGCCGTATTCGTGCATTGCGTCCCTTTCACTCGCCCAAGGATCCACAACAACGGGATGGATGTCGTATTCCCCAAGGCGCTTGATGATGTCGTTCACCTTGGAATTTCTGGTGTCCGGGCAATTCTCCTTAAAGGTCAGGCCGAGAATGACCACCTTTGATTTCTTGGGAGCCTGACCCACCTCGATCATTTTCTTAATCGCGGCATCGGCCACAAACCTTCCCATCCCGTCGTTTACCATTCTTCCGTTGAGAATGATCTGACTGTGATAGCCGAGCTTTTCTGCCTGATAGGTGAAATAATAGGGATCCACACCGATGCAGTGTCCTCCCACCAGACCGGGACGGAAGCCAAGGGCATTCCACTTGGTATTCATACCGTCCACCACCTCGTTGGTGTCGATATCCATCTTATCAAAGGCCATTGCAAGCTCATTCATAAAGGCAATGTTGATGTCGCGCTGGCTGTTTTCCACCACCTTGACCGCCTCTGCCGTCCTGATGTTGCGAACCGGATACGTTCCGACCTCAATGACGATGTCGTACACCGCGCGGATGACCTCCGTCGCCTCTTCGTCACAGCCGGATACGATTTTTGTGATGTTTTCCAAGCGATGCACCTTGTCGCCGGGGTTGATCCGCTCAGGAGAATAGCCCACCTTAAAGTCGGTGCCGCACTTCAGTCCCGATTCCCGTTCCAAAATCGGAATGCAAACGTCCTCCGTGCAGCCGGGATATACGGTGGATTCAAACACAACGTAAGAACCCTTGGTCAGGTTTCTGCCTACGATCTCCGACGCTCCGACAACGGGAGTCAGATCGGGAGTATGGTCCGTGTTCACGGGAGTCGGCACCGCGACAATGTGAAATTTGGCCTTTTTCAGATCTGCTTCCTCCGAAGTGAAACGTACCGTTGTGCTTCGAATCACCTCGTCTCCGACCTCCTTGGTCGGGTCAACGCCGCTCCGATACAGTTCAATTTTCGCCTTGTTGAGATCAAAGCCGATCACGTCGATCCCCTTCTTTGCAAAGGCAACCGCAATGGGCATCCCAACGTATCCGAGCCCAACGAGGGACAGCTTTTCTTCTTGATTCACCAATTTGGAATATAACGACATACTACTTACCTACCTCAAGAAACATCAGATTTTTTGATTGGTATAATTTCCTTTTTTGAATTTCTTTGAAAAGAGCTTCGTTGTGCCAATCAAGGAACCGATCCCATAGGTGAAATGGAAAATCGGAAATAGCATCATCAAAGTGAAAAACTCCTTGACCGAAGAAGCCTGCCTTGCGGAAAACAGTCCGTCCAAGGCAAGGTAAAGGACGGCCTCCAAACCCAAAAGCACCCAAAAGATCGGATGCAAAAAGCCCAAAAGGCTCAGGGAAAGGATCGATACGACAAACAAAAGAGGGATAAAGTGGCGAAGTCCCATAGAGCCGGGACAGAGCTTCATGGTGATCACGTTCCACATCCCGTTTTTTCTCGCCATATCCGCAATTCCCTTCACGGAGTCTCGGCAATAATAGGAAAAACGGATCTGATCGGACAGATAGATCTTTCCGCCGTTTTTTCGAATGCGGAAGTTCATCTCGTTGTCCTGATTGCGAACCAGACGCTCGTCGTAGCCGCCGTACTTGGAGAACACCTCCCTTTTAAAGGCGCCGAAGGGAACCGTGTCCACAAAGCCGCTTGTACCGTTCGTTCTGAATTGAGAATTGCCGACGCCGAATTTAGACGAGAGCATTTTTGATATTGCAGTCCCCATAAATCCGTTTGCCTTGGTTTCCGCTACACCGCCGACGTTCTCTGCGTCCACGGTTTCAAGATAATAAACACACTTTGAAATATAGTCTGCAGCGTAATCCGCGTGGGCATCCAAGCGAACAACGTATCTTCCGCAGGAGGCCGCAATGCCGATGTTCATGGCAAAGGGGACGATCTTTTTCGGATTGTGAAGCACCTTGATCAAATTCGGATAACGGCTCCGATACTCCTCGAGAATCGCAACCGTTTTATCCCGAGAGGAGCCGTCCACGAAAATCCACTCCATTTTTTCCGTGGGATAATCCTGCAAAAGCAACGAATCCACACACTTTTTGATGTATTTTTCTTCGTTGTAAACAGGCATCACCACAGAGACAACAACAGAATCCATCATACCTTACGACTTCCTTTTTCCCGACCTTTTTCTTCGTAATCGCCGTGATACTCCTTCCCGAGTACCGCAAGCACTGTCATCAATAAAATCCTGATATCTCCCCAAAAGCTGAACTGCTCAATCCCCTTCAGATTGTAGTACATCTTTCCGGGAAGGATCCTTTCGATATAAACCTTGTCCGTATCCTCTGCGCCGTCAAGCAGCCTTGCCTCGTCCTTGTAATAAATGCTGGCAAGGCTCGTGACCCCTGCGGGAAGCAAAAGCGTCGCCGTCATTTCCTCGGTATATTCCGAAACGTACCGAGGGGACTCGGGGCGAACGCCCACCAGCGTCAAATTCCCGGCAATTACGTCGAGAAGCTGAGGAATCTCATCCAGGCGGCATCCTCGCAGAAGCCTTCCCACACGGGTTACGCGACTGTCATTTTGCACCGTGACCTGAGAGCCCCGATCCGCATTTTGCACCATGGTACGAAATTTGTGGATGCGAAAGCGTTTCCCATACTGCGTGATGCGCTCCTGACGGTAAAAGACAGGGCCAGGAGAATCCAACTTAACCGCAACGGCCAAGATCAAAAACACGGGGGACAAAACGCAAAGCATCACAAGCGCCGCCGTCAGGTCGAAGGCACGCTTCAGGGCAAGTGCCCCTTTTTTATGCTTCAGGATCTCGTGATACTTCCTGACCTCTTCGGTCTTCATAAAATCCGGGAGCTTTTCCCATTCTACGATCTTCACCGTCCGAGCTCCTTCAGCGTTTTTTCATAGCACGAGATCACGTAGTCTGCATCCTCGTCGGAAAGCAGGGTGTGAAGCGGCAGTGTGATTTCGTTTGCGTAATGGGCGTAGGCGTTAGGAAAGGAGGTGATCTCAAAGCCCAAAGCCCGATATGCGGTATGCATGGGAAGAGGCTTATAGTGAACGTTGCAGGCCACGCCCTTTTCCGCCATTTTAACAATCGCTTCGTTTCTCTCCTGCTCCGAAAAGCCGGGGATCCGTGTCAGATACAGATGACCGGAGGAAGAAATGCCGTCGCGGTAATGGTCGAGGGTCAAAACCCCCAAGGGGCGAAGCGCCGCATCGTAACGCTCGATGATTTCTTTTCTGCGCTTCAGCATTTCGGGATAGCGCTCAAACTGTTTGAGTCCGATCGCAGCCGCAACATCTGTCATGTTGCACTTGTAATATGTACCGACGATATCATACTCCCACGCGCCAAGTCTTGTTTTTTGCAGGGCATCCTTGGATTGACCGTGCAAGCTGAGCAGCTGTAGTTTTTTGTAAATATCCTCATTGCTCATACCGGGGATGGTTCTCCATGTCAGAGCACCACCCTCAGCAGTCGTAAGATTCTTGACTGCATGGAAGCTGAAACTAGAAAAATCAGCAACAGAGCCAATCATCTTACCATGCCATTTTGCACCAAAAGCATGAGCCGTATCAGCCATCACCGCCACTCTGCCGAGGGCGGCCTGCATCTCACCTCTCGGCTTGAAAAGGTGCTTTTTTCGTTCTACGATTTCAAAAATTCTGTCATAATCACAAGGAATCCCCGCAAGATCTACGGGAATGACGGCTTTGGTCTTTTCGTTGATCGCGTTCTCCAGCGCATCGTAATCCATTTCGAGGCTGTCCTTTTGCGTATCGACCAATACGATCCTTGCGCCCACGTGAGCAATCACAGAAGCAGAAGCGGTATAGGTATAGGCAGAGGTGATTACCTCGTCTCCCTCGCCGATTCCCATCACACGAAGCGCCATTTCGGCACAGGCGGTCTGGGAGTTGAGGCAAACGCATTTTTCTGTGCCTACCCACTCCGCAATATTCTTTTCAAGCTGCTTTGTTCTCGGACCCGTTGTGATCCAGCCGGATTTCAATGCTTCAATTACTTCAGCGATTTCGAGATCACTGATATCGGGTGGACTAAACGGAATCATTCTTTTATTCTCAGCCATACGATTTTCACCTTCTTAGCTTTCACATAATCCATACGCCAAAGGCATATTTGTCTTCGCACCATAACTTGCCGGGAATTGGAACCAACGCAGATTCCGTTTCCTTTTCTCGCGAGGAGACCGAAATCCGCGCAATTATACTTAATATCACTATAGCACAAGAAGGGTGAAAATGCAAGGGATGAATTGCTTTTCTTTTTTCTTTTCTTCCTTATTATTGCAAAAAAACGAGACGGGGATTTCGCAGGGCTTTTTTTCGGAGCGAGGAGGAAAAATCAGCTCCGAAAAAGGCAGAAAAGGGCTTGACAGAGATAATTCTTTGTGATATCATTTTGATATCAAATAAGAAAGCGAGGCATTCCCTATGCAAGAAATCGTACTGAACAAAAAGAAAAACGGCTTTGCCGCTATGTTTTTCTTCCTCCTTTGCTACGTCGGCGCCATCGCCCTGACGATCTTTGCCGCCGTTTGCCTTGAGACCGCACGTCTTGGAACGGCCCTCAGCGTCACCCTTTTGGTGGTGGGCATCCTTTGGCTGAGCCTTGGGTGGATCCCCTTTTTGGGTCTGAAGGTCCTGCAGCCTCAGGAGGCGCTGGTTCTGACTCTGTTCGGCAAATACGTCGGCACCCTGAAGAACGACGGCTTCTACTTTGTCAATCCCTTCTGCTCGGCGGTCAATCCCGCGGCCAAGACCAAGCTCGGTCAGTCCGGAGACGTGGTGACCCACAAGGCGCCCGTGGTACTGAACGGAGAAGGGGTGCAGAGCGTGGAGGTCGTCAGCAAAAAGATCTCTCTGAAGATCATGACCCTCAGCAACTCCCGTCAGAAGATCAACGATTGTCTCGGCAACCCCGTGGAGATCGGCATCGCCGTGACCTGGCGGGTGATGGATACCGCAAAGGCCGTCTTCAACGTAGACAACTACAAGGAGTTCCTTTCTCTTCAGTGCGACAGCGCCCTGAGAAACATCGTCCGCATTTACCCCTATGACGTGGCTCCCGGAGTGGACACCACCGGTGACGGCGTGGCCGACGAGGGCAGCCTGAGAGGCTCCAGCGAGATCGTGGCACAGCGCATCCGCGAGGAGATCCAAAAGAAGGTCTCGGAGGCGGGCCTTGAGATCGTTGAGGCCAGAATCACCTACCTTGCCTACGCCCCCGAGATCGCCGCGGTGATGCTGCAAAGACAGCAGGCCAGCGCCATCATCGATGCCAGAAAAATGATCGTGGACGGTGCCGTGGGGATGGTGGAGATGGCCCTGGAGCGCCTGAACGAAAAGAGCATCGTCGAATTGGACGAGGAGCGGAAGGCCGCGATGGTCTCGAACCTTTTGGTGGTTCTCTGCGGCAACCACGACGCACAGCCCGTGGTCAACTCCGGCACCCTTTACTGATATGGCGGAAAAGAAGCAGGTTCCCCTGCGCCTTTCGGAAAAGCTGTATCAGGCCATCGCCGCTTGGGCAGAGGACGATTTTCGCTCCGTGAACGGGCAGATCGAGTACCTTCTGACCGAGTGCGTCCGACAGCGAAAGAAAAACGGCCGTCCCGTCCCCCACGAATTGGACGTACCGCCGGAATTGGACGTGGAATAAAAGAAGATCCGCAGCCCAAGGGCTGATGTTCTTAGCGGAGAATTTATGCTTTGAGCAAAGTGCAAGCATCGCATTTGACTAGTCAAACGCAAATATGGGCTAAGCCCAAACTCCCGCCGTGACCCGGCGCAGCTGCTGCATACAGCCGCCGCAGCCCAGGTGTTCCCCGATGTCCTTGCACAGGGTGCGGATATAGGTGCCCTTGGAGCAGCGCACCCGCAGGCGCAGGGT
>JAFVYT010000184.1 GCA_017508505.1 Clostridia bacterium | reverse complement strand
GGCCTCGGATATGATTCGGATTCCGTAAAAGCCGGGTCGGATCCGAACTCTCGTTTCCTTTTTCCGCACCTCTCTGGGAGAACGCCCCAAAAGACCGGCCTTGCAATCCTCCTCGGGGAGATAGCGGAGCTGTGTGATATAAATTTCCGGAATGGCCTTTAATTCCTTGCGGATCGCTTCGGTGCTCTTTGCGCCCAGAAGGCCGATGGCGCGAGCGGCGAGATGGTGCTTGTCAAACAGCCACCGATCCCGTGCGGCTGCGTTGCGAATGGTTCCCTCCTTGCGGCAGGTCTGGGAGATGGAAAACTCCACCGCCTTTCCCCCACGACTTCGAATGTGCTCCGAAAACAGAGCGGGGAGGGTATCGGGCAAGCAGAATTCCCGCTTTCCCGCTTCCAAATCTTTTTCGATGACGTACAAGCGGATTTTTTCCGTATCCGCCACCTTGTACCCGTCGACGAATACCTTCAGGCCCCGATCCAGAACCTCAATGCTCAGGCCCTCCTGTCTACTGCCATTGTATGCACTTCTCCCGCATCTTATGGCAGCCGTCTTCAAAAGTCCGCAGTCGCGTCCTCCGAAGCCGATGCGCTCTCCGATCCCCTGCCCCATCTCGCGGCAAAGGGAATCCAGATAGTTCTCCCGCAGACCGTGACGGGACAGGATCCGTCCCCTCGGTGCATTCTCCTCCACCGTACCGTGAAAGCGGGCAAGACGCAGAGCGTCCCCTCGAACCAAAGGGAAGCCGTCCTTCTCAAAGGCGTAGAAAAAGCCTCGTTTCTCTCCTCCGCTGACAAAAAGCGTGGGAAGACGGTAAAAATGGGCGGCGAAGGAGGCCTCCTCCACCGTGCCCTCTCCGAAAAGGATCGCGTCCTGTCCTCCCGAAGCGACACCTCCCGCAAACAGAGAGGCAAAGGTGGCACTTTCCCGGGAATTCTCGTCCCAGACCAACGCAATGCTTCCGGAAAAAGCATTTGCAAAGGCCCGCCCGAGCTCGACGGCATCCTTTTCCTCAAGACCGGGCGTGCGCCCCACGGCGGCACCCATCTCCGTAAAGACCAGCCCCTCCTCCTCAAAGGCGGGAATGGGAGCGACCACGGAATAAGGCGGGTATTTCTTGCCCCCTTCCGTTTCCGCATCCGGCAACACCACGCTGCCCGCACCGAGCACCGAGCCCGTCAGGGCCATCGCGCCCTCGCGCAGAGTCGCATTTTCGCAAAGGACGGCTCCCTTGGCCACGGCACCCCGCTCGAGACGGGCGTTTTCCATAACAAGGCTTCCCGACACCCTCGCGCCTCCCGCGAGGCTGACCCCCTGAGAGAGGACGGTGCCGCCGCAAACCTCGGCATCCGCATCCACACGGGCCGTGTCGGAAATAAAGTAAGCACCTCTTCCGTCCGGGAGCTGCACCCGTTTTCCCTCTCGGGGCAGATAGGTTTTGGCCTTTCCCTCCAAAAGGTCCAGATTACAGCGGTAAAGGGCGGAGATCCTGCCGATGTCGCACCAATAGCCCGCATCCTTAAACCCGAAGAGAGAATACCCCTCTCTCATCAAAAGCGGGAACAAATCACGGGAAAAGTCAAAGCTTTTGCCCTCGGGCACCTTCTCCAGCACCCGCGGAGACAGGATATAGACCCCCGTATTCACCTGATCCGAAAGGGTCTCGGACCAATCGGGCTTTTCGGAAAAGGCCAGGATCCGTTCCAGGGCATCGGACAGGACCACCCCATACTCCAGCGGCGTTTTAACGCTGGAGAGAATGACGGTCACGTCCGCTTTTTTCTCCTTGTGAAAGGCGATCGCCCGCGCCAGATCAAAGTCGCACAGGGCGTCCCCGCTCATCACGATGAAGGGCTCCTCCCCCGAAAGCTCCTTCTGCAGAAGCTTGACGGCTCCCGCGGTGCCCAAAGGGCTGTCCTCCTTGGAGTAGAAAAGCTCCATTCCAAAGGCGCTCTTTCCGTAGCGACGGCGGATCTGATCCGCCAGATAACAGGTGGTCACGTATGCCGTCCTCACTCCGTGGTGGGAAAGGAGCGACAGACAGTAGTCCATCACGGGGCGGGCCAAAACGGGCACCAAGGGCTTGGGTCGGGTATCGGTAATGGGACGGAGACGCTCTCCCCGTCCGCCTGCTAAAATAACTGCTTTCATTGCGCTTCCCTCCGAGAATAGAATCCTTTTGATCCTATTTTCTCCTCAGAAGGCAAGTGCTATTCCTCAAACGAAGCTTTTTCCGTCAATCCTCGCTGTCGGGAGGAAAATTTTTGATTTTCCTGATTTTTTTCTCCCCATCCTCCTCCACAATCTCTCCAAGGGCGTAAAAGGTCCCGTCGGAAAGGAGGCGAAAGCGGGCTCCCACGTTCCCGTCAAGGCCAAGCTTTTGGGTAAGCACCGCACAGCCGTTGGAAATCAAGGTACCGAAAAAGGCGGGGGGCTCCAGAGTCGGATACTCCGAAAAGAGCCGTTCCGTGGGACAGAGAAGTCCCTGCCTTTCGGAAAGGGAAAGGGGCTCCAACGCTCCGAGCGGGACGGCATTCTCCAGAGAGAAAATTCCGCTTTGCTCCCGCTCCAGTGCGCTCATTGCACCAAGCACCCCAAGCCGCGTGCACAAATCCGTCAAGAGGGTGCGGATATAGGTTCCTCGGGACACCGAGGCCCGAAGGGTCGCCTCCTCCCCATCAAAGGAAAGAAGGGTAAGTCCGTGGATGAAAACGGGGCGGCTCCTGCGCTCCACCGTAATCCCCTCACGGGCATATTCGTAAAGCTTTTTGCCGTTGACCTTCACAGCGGAAACCATGGGCGGGATCTGATCGTAAGGGCCGATCATCTCTCGGATGGCCTTGTCCAGCGCCGCGCCGTCGGGACGGGCCGCACTGCTTTCCAAAGGCAGCCCCCACACGTCCTCCGTATCGAAGGCCGTCCCAAAGCGAAGGGTGGCGCGGTAGACCTTGCGGTCATCGGGCATCAGGTCGCAGGCCTTGGCGGCAGAGCCCACAAGCACGGGTAAGACCCCCGTGGCTTGGGGATCCAGCGTCCCCGCGTGCCCCACCTTACGGGTTTCAAAAAGACGTCTGACGCGGGCGACCACGTCGTGAGAGGTCATTCCCGCTTCCTTATATACGTTCAGAACTCCGCTTTTCAAGAAAGTCTTCCCTCCGCTTCCTTCAGAAGGGCGGAAAGAACGTCCTCTTCTCTCCCCTCCAGCGTGCATCCTGCGGCGGCCACGTGACCGCCTCCTCCGAACACAGCGCAGAAGGCGGCGGCATCAAACTCCGCCTCACTGCGGACGGACACCTTATAAACGCCTTCTTCCCGTTCCTTTGCAATGATGGCAACCCGTACACCCTCAAGCTGGCGCATCACGTTGATCATGGTATCCAGCTCCCGATACTCTGCTCCCAGCTTCTCCTGCTTTTCCAGAGAGACGGAAAGGTAGGCAAGCTTGCCCTCGCAAAGCACCCCCATCTGCTCGGCGGCATAGGCCTCGAGCTTTAAGCGGGTGCGGGATTTGGATTCAAACATCGCCTTATTGATGCGGTAAAAGGCGCCCTTTTCAGCATAGGCAGAAAGGGTGGCCGCGGCCAAAAAGGTCTTTTCGGTGGTATTGGAATAGCGGAAGCACCCCGTATCCGTCGCCACGGCGGTATACAGCGCCTCGGCAAGGTAGGAGTCGAGGGTCACCCCCAGATCCCGAATCACGTCCACCAGGATCTCCCCGCAGCTTGCGGCGGCAGGGTCTACGTACTTGACCTCGGCCTCGACCCGATTGATCCTGTGATGGTCGACGGCTGCGTGTATGCACCCCGCAAAGGGAGCGTCGCAGAGCATCGAGGGGTCCGCCACGTCCACGGTAACGTAGTGCTCCGGCTCAAAGGCAGGGAGGGATTCCTCCTCCGAAAAAAGGTAGGAAAACTCCGTTCCGAAGGGGTCAGGGCACCAAACCCCCGCCTGCCGCCCCATTTTTCTCAAGGCGTAGGCAAGGGCGTGCGCAGAGCCCGCCGCATCTCCGTCGGGAGAGCGGTGGCACGCCACAAGGACCCGGTCAAAGATCGGGTCCCGTAGGCAGCTTATCAATTTCTCATAATCAGTTGTTCGTTTCATCCGCATTCAATTCCTTCAGCACCCGGGCGATGTGCGCTCCGTGCTCCGCAGAGCGGTCGTGGATAAAGGTAAGCTCGGGAGTCTGGCGGAGATTGAGCTTTGTGGCAAGGGAGGAGCGAATAAAGCCTGCGGCACACTCCAGCCCCTTTTGCACCTGCTCCGGCTCACCGGTGATGACCCCGTAGTAGACCTTGGCAAACTTCAGATCGGGTGTCACGCGGGCGGCATTCACCGTGATGAAGGCCCCCGATACCCGCGGATCCTTGACGGTGCGGAAAATCTCACCCAAGGTACGGGCAACGGAATCGTTGATACGTTCCTGTCTATGGTTCATAGCTTCCTTTCGGGAAGGGTCAGTCCTTGACCTCTTCCATCACGTAGGCCTCCAGAACGTCGCCCACGTGGATGTCGTTGAATTTTTCGAGACCGACACCGCACTCGTACCCCTGCGCCACCTCTTTGGCGTCGTCCTTGAAGCGCTTCAGGGAGGAGATCTTATCCTCGAAGATCACCACGGAGTCGCGAAGCACGCGGATCATGGCGTTACGGGCGATCTTGCCGTCCAAAACGTAGGAGCCTGCGATGACGCCGACACCCGGTACGCGGATGGTCTGACGCACCTCTGCCTGACCCAGAACCACCTCACGCAGGGTGGGAGCCAGCATTCCCTTCATGGCGCTCTCGATCTCCTCGAGGCACTCGTAAATGATGCGGTAGGTGCGGATGTCCACCTGATTCTGGGTGGCGCTTTCCGTGGCACCGCGGTCGGGACGGACGTTAAAGCCGACGATGATGGCCTGAGAGGCGGCGGCCAGCATCACGTCGTTTTCGGTGATGCCGCCGACGGCCGCGTGGATGACCTTGACCTTGACCTCATCCACGGAGAGCTTCTCCAAAGAGGCCTTGACGGCCTCGGCACTGCCCTGTACGTCTGCCTTGACGATGATGTTCAGGCTCTTGACGCCCTCCTTCATCTGGTTGAAGAAGTCCTCCAGGCTCACCTTGGCATTGGCACGGAATTCCTCTTCCTTCTGCTGATTCTTTCTCTGATCCGCAAGCTCTCTGGCCATCTTCTCATCCTTGACGGCGTTGAAGATGTCGCCTGCGCCGGGCACCTGATCCAGACCCAAAATCTCAACGGGCACGCTGGGCCCTGCGACGCGAATCTGCTTGCCCTTGTCATCGGTCATGGCACGGACTCTGCCTACGGCACCGCCCGCGATGATGACGTCGCCGGTGTGGAGGGTACCGTTCTGCACCAGAACGGTGGCAACGGGGCCTCTGCCCTTATCCAGCTTTGCCTCGATGACCGCACCCCTGGCCTCGCGGTTGGGGTTGGCCTTCAGGTCTGCCATTTCGGCAACCAGAAGGATGTTGTCCAAAAGATCCGGGATGCCCTTCTTGGTCAGAGCGGATACGGGAACGCAGATCACGTCGCCGCCCCACTCCTCGGGAACCAGATCGTACTTGGTCAATTCCTGCTTGATGGTGTCGGGATTGGCACCGGGCTTATCCATTTTGTTGATGGCCACAATGATGGAAACGCCTGCGGCCTTGGCGTGGTTGATGGCCTCCACGGTCTGAGGCATAATACCGTCGTCCGCAGCTACCACCAATACGGCGATATCCGTCAGCTGAGCACCGCGGGCACGCATTGCAGTAAAGGCGGCGTGGCCGGGGGTATCCAGGAAGGTGATGGGCTTTCCGTTCACCTCGATGCGGTAAGCACCGATGTGCTGGGTAATGCCGCCGGCCTCCCCTGCGGTTACGTTGGCGTGGCGAATGGCGTCGAGAATGGAGGTCTTACCGTGGTCAACGTGACCCATTACCACCACAACGGGGCTTCTCTCCTCCAATTCCTCTGCCTCGTCGGTGTGCTCATCGATAAGCTTCTCCTCAATGGTCATCACCTTCAGGGGCTCGGCGCTGGAGCCGAACTCGTCCGCCACGAGAGCCGCGGTGTCAAAGTCGATGCTTTGGTTGGCGGTGGCCATAGCACCCATCAGCATCAATTTCTTCATCACGTCGGCAGTGGTCACGCGCAGCTCCTTGGCAAGGTCGGACACCACGATGGTCTCGGGAAGAAATACCTTCTCGGGGATGGTGGCTCTTACCACGTTCTCGTTGCCGCGCTTCTTCTTTTCTCCTCTGCGAGGACGGCGAGGGGTCATACGGCGGCGATTCTGATCGCCTCCGAACTCGTAGTTTTTCTCATCGTACTTGGAAAGGTCGATATCCACGATCTTGGTGTCGATGATACGGGTCTCTTTCTTCTTTGCCACAAACTCGGTCTTGGGACCGTTGAAGACGGGAGTGTTGCCCGCGGAGGGAGCGCGCTTCTCACTCTTCTCTTCACGCTTTTTGTCCTTTTTGTCACCGATGCCCTGACGGGCGGCAGCAAAGCGATCCGTCATCTGCTGCTTTTTCTTCTCTGCGGCGCTTCTCTCCGCAGCGGCGGCACGCTCGGCGGCGGCCTTCTTTTCTGCGGCAGCCTTTTCTGCGGCGGCCTTTTCCGCGGCAGCACGCTCGGCAGCAGCCTTCTCTGCGGCAGCCTTTTCCGCGGCGGCACGCTCGGCGGCGGCCTTTTCGGCAGCGGCCTTTTCTGCGGCGGCGCGCTCGGCAGCCTCCTTCTCTGCGATCTCCTGAGCCGTGGGCTTCACCTTATATTTTCCGTCGATGTAATCGTTGATATTCTCCACGGGAAAACGATCCATCAAACGCTGCAAAACAAAGCTCACCTCGTCCGTTTCCAGAACGCCGCCCGTTTGCTTGGTCATTCCCAAATCGGAAAAGACCGCAACGAGATCCTTTGATTTGATTTCGAGTTCTTTTGCAAGTTGACTGATTTTTACTGTATCTGCCATAAAATCCCTCCAAACGGCTTCACAGAGAAGCCAAAACTAAATTCACAAACTCTTTCGGAACCGAAACGCACACAGCCTCACCCTCTTTTCCGACGGCGGCGGCAAGGGCGGCCTTATTCAGCGCAATTCGTTCCGTCCGAACCCCTCGGTGCTCTGCCAGGCGGAGTAGCTTTTCCTTCGTGTCCTCCCCCGTGTCCAAGGCAATGAGAACCAACGCGGCCCTGCCGCTTCGGATCTCCTCCTTCACCAGATACGCACCCACGGTGACCTTTCCCGCTCGGCGGCAAAGTCCGAGGGCACCGACGATCTTTCCTTCCGTCATCCCTCGATCGTCTCCTCCAGGGTCGTCCAGACCTCCTCCGGGATGGCGGTGTCCAGACTCCGCTCCAGCCGCTTGGCCTTTCTGGCCTTTTGCAGGCAGGCTTTTTTGGGGCAGAGGTAAACGCCGCGTCCGTTGGCCTTTCCGGTGGCATCCACCAGAATGCGCCCGTCGGGGGTGCGAACCACACGAACCAATTCCTTCTTTTCCTTTTGCTCGCTACAGCCGGCACAGCGGCGCAGCGGCACCTTTTTCACGGTCATATTTTATGCCTTGATGTCGATCTTGTAGCCGGTGATCTTGGCGGCCAAACGCACGTTCTGCCCCTCCTTGCCGATGGCAAGGGAAAGCTGATCGGGGGCCACGGCCACCTGGCAGGTCTTGTCCTCGTTTACGTCAACGGAAAGAACCGTCGCGGGGGCAAGGGCGGCGGCGATGAACTCTGCGGGGTCCTCGCTGTACTTGATCAGATCGATCTTTTCTCCGGGAACCTGACGCAGGATATTCGCCTTTCTCATTCCCTTCAGACCGATGCAGCTTCCGATGGGATCCACGTTCTCGTCTCTGGAGTAAACGGCAACCTTCGTGCGACTGCCCGCCTCTCTTGCTACGGCGTGAATGATCACGGTGCCGTCCTGGATCTCGGGAACCTCGGTCTCAAAGAGACGCTTGATGAAATTGGGATGGGTACGGGACAGGACGATGATGGGGCTGCGGGTCTCCTTCTTGACCTCGCAAACGTACACCTTCACGTGGTCGCCTACCTTGAAGCGATCTGTGGGGAGCTGCTCTGCCTTGAGGAGCGTAGCCTGGGTGTTTTCAAACTCCAGAATGACGTTGCCGGTCAAGCGCTCGATGATGACCACGGTACCGGTGATGATCCCCTCGGTCTTCTTCTCGTACTCCTCAATGAGTCTTCCTCTTTCCGCCTCGCGGATGCCCTGCACGATGACCTGCTTGGCATTCTGAGCGGGGATGCGGCCGAAGTTTTTGGGCTTGAACTCATATTCCTGCACGTCACCGATCTTGGCACGCTTGGACTTCTTTCTCGCGGTCTCCAGATCCAACTCCGTGTTGGGATCCTGAACCTCCTCCACTACGGTCATCAGACGGTACATTTTGATGCTGCGCTTCACGGGATCGATGGCCACGCGCACGTTGGACTCATTGTTGTTTTCCTTTTTGTAGCCGGTGAGCAAAGCGGCCTCTACCCTCTCCAGCATAAACTCCTTGGGGATTCCCTTTTCTCTCTCCAGAGCTTCCAGCGCGTCAAAAAAATCGTTGTTCATTTGATTTGTCCTTTCCGATTTGAATCCTTACAAATTTTCATAGACCGTTGCGGCCTTGGCCACAGCGTCCCGGGGAAATTCCTTTTCCTCTCCGCTTTCGGTGCGAAGACGGAAGACCTTGTCCTCGTAAGACAAGAGGGTGCCCTGCACGCTTTTTTCCCCGTTCACGGGAGCGAAAAAGCGAAGGGATACGGTGGAGCCGACGAAGTAGAGGATGTGCTCCTCCCGCTTCAATTCCCGCTCCAGACCTGCAGAGGAGACCTCCAGATAATAGCTGTCCTCGATGGGGTCATTCTCATCCAAAAGGGGGCTGAGAAGTCGGGAGACCCGTTCACAATCGTCCAGATCGATCCCACGCTCGCGGTCGGGATGCTCGATGGTCACCAAAAGGTTGTAATCGGCACCCTCCTTGTAGTAGTCCACGCCCCAAAGCAGATACCCTGCCTCTTCCACGGGACCGCGAATGATTTCCTCCACCAAGCCGGCGATCTTGCCGCGGCCTTTCTTTTCTGCCAAATCTCTTACCTCACTCAAAAATCTTCCAACATAGCAAAGCGAGTAGAGCGGAAATCCACTCTACTCCCATAAAACCTATTTGCTATGTACCTATTTTACCACGGCATAACAAAAAAATCAAGTGTTTTTTCATTTTTTCTTTCAGATTCTTGTAAAGCCGGTATTTTTTTGGTAAAATAGTCTCATCTCATCCATTTGGAGGAACCATTATGAAACAGATGCTGAAAAAACTTGTCTTCATCGGCTTGTCTCTTTCCCTTCTTTCTTCCCTTGCCGCCTGCGGCTCCGAAAAAGAAAATCCCGCGTCAACCGCCCCCGAGGCAGAAACCGTGACCGCGACAAAGGCCGAATCTGACACCGTAGCCGAGGACAACGCAGAGGAAAGTGAAGAATTCTACGGAGAAATTTTGGAAAAGATCGAGCTTCGCTATGGCTATGCCGACCTTGCCCCCACTCCCTCCTCCGAGGCACACCGCTCCACGGTCATCCGCTCCAAGGAGGATCTCGCACCCTTCCTTCCATACTTGGACGGTCTTGACCCTGCGGATGCCGAGCGCTTTTCGGAGTCGGAGAACGACTTCTGCGTGGTGCTGCAGCTTCGGGCTCCTACGGTCAGAACGATGTTCGAGCCTGCCTCCGTTTACCGGGAGCAGGGCTTCATTGAGATTTCCATATCCGAATTCATCGATAGCGACGAAACGGTCTCTCAGCCCCTTTACACCTATCTTTTGCTTTACATTCCCGCAGAATACTATCACGGAGAGGCAGTCAACATCTCCTTTTTATTCGAATAAGCCCTGAAAAACGCCCTCTTCCGTCCCTCCCGCAAGGATAAAAGGAGCTGTAAAAAAACTCAAGTTTTTTTACAGCTCCTTTTAAGGGGATAGGAAAAAAAGATGCAGAACGGACAAACTGAGCAAAAAGCAAGGTAACCCTTGCTTTTTGGTTACCCGAAGGCGTACAAAGGTACGTCG
>JAFVYT010000183.1 GCA_017508505.1 Clostridia bacterium | reverse complement strand
TCAACGAAAAAGCGCGGCATACTCCACCCCCTTCTCCACAGTGCATAAGAAAACCCCTCATGGCAAGCAGAAACGTGCAACATCGGGGTTTTCAGCGAAAATGACAGATTCACCAAAGATAATGGTGACAATTCACAAAGAAATCTTATGGTTTGCAAAAATACTATACCACAAAATCACCAATTTGTCAACAGCCTTTTTGTGATTTTAGGCAAGAAAGGTGTCATTATTTACAATTTCTTCTTATTTACCCCGAAATTGAGGGGCAAATGTCCTAAATCAAGGTTTTGGTGATTTTGTGGTATGGAGAATTTGTATGTGCAAGATGACTCAAAGTGGGCAGTAAACGGATCAGTTCCGTTTTTTTTGCCGTTTTTCAAACACCCGGCCTATGCTTTATCCGCGATCTCCGAACTTCTTTTTGGGAGGCTTTGCCCGATCGTTCCGAGGGCCGTAAGGGTTACGGTCGCGGTCGTTCCCTCTTTGGAAGTCTCCCTTACGTTCAAAGATCTCCTTGGCGGTACGGCCGCCCGGCACTCTGGCCTCGGCGGGCTTGAAGTATTCGTACAGATAGCAAGGAAGCATACCGTTATACAGCTTTTTGACCTTATCCGCCCTCTGGCCGTAGAGACGGTCGAAGCGGTCGCAGGAGGTCAGCACGTAGATCTGCCAGGGGTAGAGTGCCTTGAATGAGCCGCCCAACTGCTGGTAGAGCCTCTCGATCTCCTCCCGCTCACCCATACGCTCGCCGTAGGGGGGATTACAGACCACGGTGCCCTTGCGATCCTCCTTTTTGATCTTACGGGCGTCGGCTTGGAAGATATTGAGGTATTCCTCCACCCCTGCGCGCAGGGCGTTCTCGTAGGTGATATCCAGAATGTCCTCGTCGATATCCGAGGCGTAGACCTCGAAATGGCAGTCGGTGCGAATACGGGCGGTGGCCTCCTCCCGGGCGGCGTCCCAGAGGGCTCCCGGGATATTGGCGAAGGCCTCTCCCGCGAAGGAACGCCCCAGGCCGGGAGCGCGTCCGCTGACCATCATGGCCGCCTCGATGGCGATGGTACCCGAGCCACAGAAGGGATCCCAGAAGAGTATGTCCTCACGTGGACGGGCGGTATAGACCAGCGCGGCGGCCAGCGTCTCGCGCAGGGGGGCAGCCCCCGCCTCGGGACGGTAGCCCCGCTTATGGAGGGCCACGCCCGAGGTATCGATCATGAGGTGAGCCACGTCTTTGAAGATGAAGAATTCGATCTGGTACTTGACACCGGTCTCCTCAAACCACGAGATCCCGTATCTCTCCTTCAGGCGCTCCACCACCGCCTTTTTGACGATGCTCTGGCAGTCGGGAAGGGAGGTCAGTCCGCTCTTGATGGAATGTCCCTTTACGGGGAAGGCATCGGTGAGTCCCACCCAGTCCTCCCACGGGAGGCTCTTTGTGCCGTCGAAAAGCTCGGCAAAGCTGGTGGCGGGAAACGCGCCCACATGGATAAATACCCTCTCGGCGCACCGCAGGGCGATGTTGGCGCGAGGAATATCAGCCTCGGTGCCCTCAAAGGTCACTCGGCCGTCCATGGTATCGATGCGCTTGAGACCGAGGGCGTCGATCTCCTCGCCGAGGAGCTTTTCCAGGCCGAACATACAAGTGGCGACAAGAGTCAGTTTCATAGTGTTTCCTTTCGGTTGTGGGATGGTTTTTGATGAAAAGTCGGGATTTCAAATTTGGGCTTGTAGGGATGCGGGAGAACGTCAACGCCCGGTTGTACAGGGGATCGTAATCCGCCTCCAGGATCTCCTTGTAGTTCTCGAAATAGGTG
>JAFVYT010000182.1 GCA_017508505.1 Clostridia bacterium | reverse complement strand
TACGATGTGGAGGCCTGGAGCCCCCGCCTGCAGAAGTATTTTGAGGTTTGCTCCTGCTCCAATCTCGGGGATGCTCAGGCACGCCGTCTCGGCATCCGCGTCAAGGGCGAGGACGGCAAGAAATACTTTGCTCACACCCTCAACAACACCGTTGTCGCACCTCCCCGTATGCTCATTGCCCTCCTCGAGAACAACCTTGAGCTCGTGGACGGCAAGTTCCGCATTCGCATCCCGAAGGCGTTGCAGCCGTATATGGGCTTCAACGAATACTGCTCTGCTTTGTAAAATCGGCTGCGGCGTCGTTCCACTTCGCTCAGGGCTCGGTCATTTACGCTAAGTAAACTCCCGTCGCCCTTCGGCTCGTGCGCCTAGCCTCGCTCGATTTTACTTCCCAGAGTGTGCTTGGAAAAATCGGCTGCGGCGTCGCAGGATTCGCAGGGCTTTGCCCCGCACCCCACCAAGGGGACTTTTTGAAAAAAGTCCCCTTGGAACCCTCAAAAACTTTTGAGTGGATTTATTCTTTTTTATTGTGAGAAATAAGGATCAAAGCCATAAAGCTTTTTGGGAGGTTTGGAACCCCTTTTTCTCGAAAAAGGGTTCCAAGAAAATTACAAACAAGGAGAAAGAATGGACGGACTGGTAGAATATCTCGGTGTGGTGTGGGAGTCGATCTCGGTGCTCCTGATCCCTCCGTGGAAGGATGAAACGGCCACGATTGTATGGTGTGTGTATTTGGCAGTGGTGGTGGCGTGGGTCTACTCGCTGTATCGCCGTATCACGGTGGGAAGGAACGTAACCGCCCTGAAGGAGGCGGGCTGCCATTCCCCCGAAACCGCAAAGGAGGCCTCGGCCCTGAAGGGCTTTTCTCCCAAGGCCGTGTCCCGGTACGATCGGCTCATCGAGACCGTCGGAGGGACGGACTCTCCCGTCTGTTATTATCTGCCCCCGGAACGGGAAAAGAAGGCAGAAAGCCTCCTCCGCGGGGGTGCCACGAAGCTCTGGAAGGTGCTTTTGGCCCTTTTGGGGTGCTATCTTCTGATGGTGCTGGCCTATTATCTGGCGCCGTCTCTCTTCGGTCTGTTTGAGGACCTTTGGCCGTATTGACGGCCCCGCGACCCAATTTCACGAAACGAAAGGGATCGATATGACGAAAACGAAACGCTCGGTTTTGCCGGTGGTGCTGGTGCTTGGTGCGATACTTGCCGTGTGCCTCGTGGTGCTGATGGGAACCCTGCTTGGAATGCGATATACCACGCTGGAGAGCGGCATCCGCTATTTCGGCAAATACAGCGACGGCGTCCCCGCCAAGGGCACCGTGTACTATGCCACGGGCACCGCAAGGCTTGACGCCGCGGCCCGCACCCTGACCTACGAAAACGGGGACGTGTACCTCGGGGACATCCAAGGGCTCTTGCCCCACGGGCAAGGGAAGATGACCTATGCCTCCGGGGACGAATACGACGGCGGCTGGGCGGAGGGCATCCGCAACGGCCACGGCACCGCCCGCTACGTGTCGGGTGATACCTACACGGGCGAGTGGAAGGAGGGGGTCCGCAACGGCTACGGCACCTACGTTTTTGCCGACGGCTCCTACTACGAGGGGTACTTTGCGGAGAATATGAAAAACGGCACGGGCAAATACGTCTACGCCTCCGGGGACGTCTACGAGGGAAGCTTTCTGGACGACCGCAAAAACGGCAAGGGCACCTTCACCTGGAAGGAGACGGGCAACGTCTACGAGGGTGACTTTGCGGAGGACGAGCGCACGGGGAAGGGCACCTTCACCTGGGCCAACGGCGACCGCTACGTAGGGGACTTTCTGGCAGGAAAGCTCCACGGGGAGGGCACCTATACCGTCGCAGGGCAGGACGGCGCCGAGGGCAGAACCTACACGGGCAAGTTTGAAAACGGCCTGATTGTACCGTAAAAGAAAAAAGGAGAGAAAGCGATGAAGTGTCCCAGCTGCGGCCACGTGGAATCCAAGGTCCTTGACTCCCGCTCCACCGAGGATTTCGGCTGTATCCGAAGAAGAAGAGAGTGCCTTGCCTGCGGCAAGCGCTTTACCACCTACGAGCGCCCCGAGGAGGTTCCCGTTATGGTGGTGAAAAAGGACGGCACCCGTCAAGTCTTCGACCGCACGAAGATTCTGAACGGGATTCTCCGTGCCTGCGAGAAGAGACCCGTCTCCTTCGAGGAGATGGAGGGTCTGGTCAGACGGGTAGAGAGCGAGGTTACCGCCAGCGCGGAAAACGAGATCTCCACCACCCGCATCGGAGAAATGATTATGGAGGGTCTGCGGGATCTGGACGAGGTCGCCTACGTGCGCTTT